>JAFGXT010000293.1 GCA_016936495.1 Victivallales bacterium | reverse complement strand
TTTGATTTTTAGTCGAGCAGTGAAAGTTCAGCCTCGCAAACCTGCGTCCGAAGAGGGGTCAGGGACTTGCGCCCAGCAGCACTAGGGAGCCTGGAACTGCCAAGAGTGTTTTTCTCTCAATAATCGGCAATACCGTTCCGGTCAGTCGCCACAGCCATGACTGCCAGAAAATCGCCATATATTTCAGTTCGAAAGATGCATCGGCGGGAATGGTCAGATTGTGCAACTCCCCGTTGTCAGGCAGTCTAATGAACTTGGCTTTCGACTCCGGATAAAGCGGTTCCAGACGAAAGTTTCGCATGGCGACTTTCATCCCCGGAAGCACCGGTTTCATTATCACAATGCTCTTGCGCGTTTTAGCATATTCCTCGGCGGAAAGTTTCAGGTCAAAATCCTGCCAGCCCTCTGCCGCTTTCAGATGCCTTTTCCCGCCAAGCGTAATTCCGCCCATATCCAGCCTGACCGCGCCGGTGAAACGATATTCCGGCGCCATTGGCAATGGCATATCTGCGCTGGTATTGAACAATCTGAGGTCGTGCCAAAAGTAATCTTTCGGGGCGGTCTTTGCAAATTCAAAGCCTAGACTGTTTTCAGAGAAAGACAGACTAAAGCAGTCCTTGCCGCTGAGGTATTTGCTCTTATCCTTCCGGAAATGGCGTCCGTGGTCCAGCAAGTTCCAGCCGTAGGCGGAAGTTGCTTCGCCGTCCATTGTTACCGGACGGAAATTCCCGCCCCGGAACAGGTTGATTTCCGCAGTCGCTCCAATCGAGCACAGCCAGAACAATGATAATCCTGTTAAAATTCTTCTTTTCACTTTTCCCTTTCCTGTTCCTGTAGATTATTTTCTTTTACAAATTTATTACCAGTTCCATGGGCTATGATCAGGTGTTCCTGCCGTCCGATTGTATCCAAACAGAGCGCCAGTGTCTGCATAAAGCGCAGTTGGCGTCTTTCCTGTTTCGCTGTTTACATGTCCATCAAAATAGAGGATATTGCAAGTGCCGCTGTGCCACGGATAGGCAAAATAGGCACTTAAGCTGAATATTGTGTACATATATGCGCCCGGAGCATATTTGTTTGAAGAGCTCACATATCGCGCCGCGTCTCCTGCCTGAATGAATTGGGACGGACGCCTGATCATGATATTTTTTTTGTAATCCCTAACTTTTAAGGATGATGAAGTAAAATCACCGAGCATCATATTGGCGCCATAACCAACATTGTACCATGACTCGTTTCCAGCCGGAAGTTTTTTATCCTTGACGAAATAGCCTATTTCATCATTAAGCACTGAGACCGGACAGGTGAGAGTCTTGACGGAATCAATATAGCCTTTATAAATCAGCAGGTCATTCCATACCCGCTTACTTGCAAGCCCATCCGGGTCGCGACTGACGACCATACAGATAAACCCGTCACTATTATCCTGATATTGAATAAAAGAAATTCCTGTCTGCTTCAGGTTATTGGCGCAAGTTATTCTTTTTGCTACACTTCTTGCCTGGTTCAGTGCGGGGAGGAGCATGGAGGCTAGGATCGCGATAATGGCTATCACAACGAGGAGCTCGATGAGTGTGAATTTTCTAATGGATAAAATTTTGCCTGTCATTGTTTTCATTCCCTTATTTTAATTAATATTTGTTTATTTATTCACCGACCGCAGCACCGGCATATATGCCAGTCATCTCCGATTCGTCCAACAGAGTGAAATTATTATATAAAAGCGGTGAGACCGCAATATTTACAGGAGCTATGAACCGTTTTTCGGCAATCAGCTTCAATTGCTCCAACGCGGCGGCGACCACTCTGTGCGTCCCGTGACTGAGGCAACTTATCGGTGGGTTATGGCGCATGGCGTCGCCTACCCCGTTAAAAGTAAGTAGTTTAAGCTTGCCGGGGATAATGGCGTTTCTGAACAAATTCATGGCGATCAGACCGATTTCCTCATCGGTAGAAACAAATACGCCATCATCACCGGTTGCATATGCCTGTTCCAAGGCTATCCGAGCGTTTTTACTGTAATTGTCGCCGCCATCCGGATTAAATCTGCTGGAACTGGGAAAGGGAATCAAGCGGATGGCGTCGGGATTAAACAGCCCATGCTTTTGTAGCTCATTTATAAAGCCGTTCATTCTGCGGGGAAATATCGGAGAACCGAAAAGGCGGTGATCCATACTCACCGCGCCGATGTTACGGCATCCGGCGGCAATAAGTGTCTGAGCCGCTTTGACGCCAACGCTGTAGTTGTCCAAATATATACAGTTGGGAGTGAGTGGATTTTCGCTTTCCAGCAGTGAAACGATGATTTTTTCAGGTGAAGCCTCTTGCAGGAGCGTCTCGGCCGCGCCCGGACGGTTGCTTCCGGTGGAGGTAAGAAAAATCACCTTCGCCGTCGCGATCTGTTGTTCCCACTCCTCGGGGCTGGTGGTGTGATCATTGCAAAACAATTCCACATTGCCGCCCCGCGACAACACTTCCGAATTAAACCTGTTCCAAAGTCGCTCCACCGCCGGATAAAAAAATGTGGTATAATGCGCACCTGCGGTAAAAAGAATCTTTCCGCAAGCTGAAAGTATATCTCTTTTTTCAAGGATTTCCGTTCTCACCCGATCCCGCCGGATCAATCCTTCCTGCTCAAGTACCGCCATTGCCTTCCTGAGCGTTATCCGGCTGACGCCGATTTCTTCGGACATGGCGATCTCTCCCGGAAGATAATAGCAGGAGACACGTATCCTGTCCAAAATCATCGTCCTCAGGATTTCCACAATCTCTTCGCATTTGCGATATTTTTTCACTTTTCACCCGATATTTGACGGAATAATAAATTCAACCTCTCAAAAAGTATACAACATTGTATACAAATAGTCAAGTGCGATACGAGTTTATTTACAGAAAAATGTTTAAAAATTTCAGGGGGATGGATTAAGGGCAAACATGAATATGATTTCAGTGTAATTGAATCACGTTGCAAAGCAGTTATACTTGTCCAATCGAATGCCAAAATCATCTTGAGGCTGCGCTATCAGTTTACCGACTCCAGAAAACATTCATACGACCACTCTGTGTCCAAAAACATTCATGGTAAGGATTATGATAAAGAGAACTGGAGATTTTCTGATAAACAGTGGGATGCGGAATTAAAACGCTTTGTAACTGAATTGACAGGTACGCTAAATCAGGAACCACGGGGGAAAAGAATAATTGGAATTCTCTTGATGACTGGTCATAGAGGAGAGTTTGTCTACAACTTCACCGGCAATTTTTTCATGATTACAGTATTTATTCAAACCGGGACGCGGCAGTCTATGCAGGTGAGAACTGGCTAGGAATCTATGCACTGGAAACCAGAAAGTATTCTTTCAGGATTCCAGGCGCTTATTCTAAAGCGACAGAACAATTCACCGGATTGTCATTCAAGCTGAATAATAATGTCATTTCTGTGGATCTAAAAGCCGGAGAGGTGAAACTTTGGAAATTCGATAAATAACTTAATGAGACTGCGGAAAGTCTCTGCCGTAACATTTTGCCTGCGGCGACCAGCGTATCCGCCGCGGGACAGCATACCGGCTCAGCCGGTTGCACAAAAAGAGCGGCAAAAAACTTGTATCCGGTTGGATTTAAGCTAAAGAGAGATATATTAGTGGCTTAAATTGCAAAGGACTTTAAGATTTTGAAAAAAAATAAGAACCGGTTTGTATATATAGTCAGCCTCGGCTGCCCCAAGAATTTCGTCGATACCGAGGTCATGTCGGCGGCTCTCATCACCAATGGTTTCGGCATTACACCTGTGCCCGACAATGCGGATGTGTATATGATCAACACCTGCGCATTCATTCCCACCGCCCGCGAGGAAGCCGAGGAAATCATCAGAGAGGCTCTCAAATGGAAAAAGAAGCAGGCGCGTAAACGTAAGATCGTGGTGGCTGGATGCCTGAATCAATGGGACAAAGAGGGTATTTATCGCAAAATGTTCCCGGAAGTCGATTTGTGGCCGGGCATAAATGACGTCCCGGACATGGGTAAACTGTTCAATGCGCTGTTTCGCGGGGAAAGCGCTTCGTTTGATTACGCCACCGGCGAATATCTGTATGACGACGTCACCCCCAGGATACAGCTCACCCTGCCCCATTACGCTTATATAAAAATATCCGACGGCTGTAACAACTGTTGTTCTTATTGCACCATTCCGCGAATCCGCGGCGCATTCCGCAGCAGGACTATTGATTCAGTACTGAAAGAGGCTGAAAATCTCATCAAATACGGCACCAAAGAGCTCATCCTTATAGGTCAGGATCTGACCGCGTTCGGAAGCGACAACAATACTGGAACGCTTACGGAACTGTTGACCAGACTTGACCAGTTGTCAGGAGATTTCAAGATCAGACTACTCTATACACATCCGGCGCACTTCAGCGATGAGCTCGTAAAATGCCTTGCCGGCGCGAAACATATTCTGCCGTATATCGACATTCCCCTGCAACATATATCCGACAAAATCCTCACCAGCATGGGCAGAAAAGTCAGCCGCGCCAGAATCAATGAACTGCTCACGGCAATCAGAAGTTCGATTCCCGGTGTCACCATACGGACCACTTTCATCACAGGCTACCCTGGAGAAAGCGAAGAGGATTACAAGTTGCTCAAGGAATTTGTTAAAGAACAAAAATTTGAACGCCTCGGCGTCTTTCCCTATTATCCTGAACCGGATACACCAGCGGCGGAGATGCCGGATCAGGTTCCTCCGGAAACCGCCATGGAAAGAAGCCGGGAAATAATGGAAATACAGGCGGAAATATCTCTGGAGCACAATAAAAAACTTGTAGGAACGGAAATTGATGTTATAATTGACTCGTTCACCGAGGACGACGTGGCAATATGCCGAAGCTATATGGACGCACCTGAAATAGACAACTGCATATATGCCGAAACCAGCGCCGACGCGGCGCCCGGGGACGTTATCAGGATCGAAATAACAGCGTGTTCAGAATACGATCTGGAAGGAATACAGAAAGGAATATCATGAATCTGCCCAATAAGATAACCATATCCAGGATTATAATGATCTTTATATTCCTGATACTCGCCAATGTGGAACCCGGAAAATGGTTCTCTGAAAACTTTACCCGGGGTTGCCACATCTCTGCTTACGTAATCGCCATACTCGCTGGAATAACTGACCTGCTCGACGGCTGGATAGCCAGAAAATACAATATGGTAACCGACTTCGGCGCACTCATGGATCCGCTGGCTGACAAAATATTTATCGTTACCGCGTTTCTGATGTGTGTGGAATACGGGCTGATGTCGGCATGGATAGCGGTTGTGGTCATAACCCGCGAATTTCTGGTTACTGGTTTGCGTACTCTGGCAGTACAGCATAATCATATCATATCCGCGGATCGCTGGGGCAAACTCAAAACCCTGTCTCAAATGCTGATGCTGCTGATCGCCGGAGCGTCATGGAACCGCATTATCAACCTCCAAGAGGATGTGATCTTCGGAATTCAGGCATGGACACTGTGGAATATTTTCCTTTGGGGAATAGTAGTTCTCACCGTGTTTTCCGGAGCCAAGTACTTCTACATTAACCGTAATTTGTACTCAAAAAGCATGTAAAGAGGTATGGAGCCGGAATTATTTCCGGCTCGCACCCAAAATAAAATCAGGCTGACTTGATGGCGTTGACCAAGGTCTGCTTGTCCTGCACACCAACAAACTGATTTACAACTTCACCATCTTTGACGATAAAGATCGCGGGAATGCTGCGCACTCCGAATTTAGTCGCCAACGCCTGAGCTTCGTCCACATTGACCTTGGCTACGACCGCATCTTCGCCAACCGCCGCCGCGACCTCATCAATGACCGGACCAAGCATACGGCATGGGCCGCACCATTCCGCCCAGAAATCCACCAGAGCCACCTTACCTTTTACTGCTTCGTCAAAATTATCCGCGTTAAGATGTTTTGTTTCACTCATTATAAAAATCCCCTTATTTTTGGTTAATGTTTTGAGTACACAATTATGCCGCGTTACAATAAAAAACGCGACAGTTACAGAATATCATATACCCGCATCGCTACTTTTGCCAAATTTTAAGGAAATTTTTACTATTTTTATGGTAATAATACTAATCAGTGCTAAAATCATATGCGTTATGAGACTGAACAGAAAAACAATTATTTATTATTTTATCAAGCTCGCTAAACAATCCGGAACTCCTGAATCTATTTCACGCGGAGTAACAATCGGTCTGGCGGTTGGGCTCGTCATCCCTTTCGGGCTTCAGATACCTTTCGCCCTGCCACTGGCATTTGTGCTCAAAGCGAACAAAATCGCTTCGGTAACATTTACATTTATAACCAATCATTTTACTATCTTTTTCATATATCCTTTTCAATGTTACCTAGGCAGCCACATCGTCGGTGCCCCACTGTCATATTCCTCATTAAGCGCCACACTGAAACACTTTCTCAATTATTTGACCTCTGGAGAAGCAACGTTCAAACAATCTTATGAGGAACTGATGCTGCTCGGACAGGATATTCTTATCCCATTTTTTGTAGGTGGCGCCGTCCTGGCACTGATTACGGGAATAATCGGTTATTTCACGTCCCTGTACCTGATCAGGGCATTCAGAAACCGCAAGGAACAACGCAAAGAAAAACGCCGCCTTAAGCGCATCGAACAAATTCAAAATACAAATCCGCCCGAATAACACCTTGAAAAATATTTTTCAGGGTGTACTTTAAACAGATTGTAATAAACTTAAAGAGAACAAACATGAAACTGACAAAATATGGTATCCGGGAATGGCTTGGAAGCGGAATTATTGCGATAATCCTGCTGGCGGCCACGATTACAGCAGCAATTACTTTTAATTATCCGGTTTTAGGCTGGACACTGTCTTCGGTGATAATCGTGATATGGCTGGCGATAGCGGCATTTTTCAGACTGCCGGTACGTAAAATACCACAAGCTCCCGAGTTGATAGTATCTCCCGCTGACGGCGTGGTAAGAGATATTGAATTAATAAAAGATGATGAAATAGAGTTCTTCAAAGGTCAAAGCATGGTACGTGTCGGTATTTTTCTATCAGTGCTTGACGTGCATGTGAACCGGGCTCCGGCTGATATGAAAGTTGAATACAAAAAATACCGCAAAGGCAAGTATCTCGACGCCCGCCACTCCAACGCTTCAAAAGAAAATGAGGCTATGACCATCGCGGGTACCGCCAATGTCTGTGGCAAGGAATTCCCGATAGGCGTAAAACAAATTTCCGGCGCCATCGCAAGAAGGATCGTCTGCCAGGTGGAACCAGGAGACTCTCTGGAAAAAGGCTATGTTTACGGTATGATAAAATTTGGCTCAAGGACAGAATTATACCTTCCGGCGACCAAAGATATAACTCTAAACGTAAAGGTTGGAGACCGGGTCTATTCAGGATCGACCGTAATGGCCACGCTGGCTAAAACCTCCTGAAGCCGCCTCGTTTCCCAAAAGCGATATGAATAAACGCAGCTTCAAGCTGATGCTTGAGAACAACAAATGGTTGAAAAAAATACCGAACCTGCTCACTATCTGCAACTCCCTGTGCGGGTTTGCAGCGATACTTTACACTCTCCACGTTTATGATGACAACAAAATGGGCACGGCGGCTCTAGCGGTCAGTGCCTGGATAATCATGTTTGCCATGGTGTTCGATGCACTGGACGGATTTGCAGCTAGAATTTTCAACGCCGCCAGCATGAAAGGCTTACAAATGGACTCGCTTGCCGACATGGTAACATTCGGCGTGGCTCCGGCGGTTATAGTAGCGGTCATGGCTCACCGTATGAAAGAAGGCGATAATCTGTTCACCCCCAAAGATTATATTCTCATATGGGGAGTAAGCGGCGTATATCTGGGATGCGCGGCACTGCGACTGGCCAATTATAACGTCAAAGCAATGTCCCCTCCCAAAAATTACGACGGTAATTATTTCTGCGGCCTGCCCAGTCCGGGCGGCGCGGCGGCGATATGCAGCGCAATCATATTTTTCCACAGTTACGGAGTAATCAAGCATATAACTTATGGTCTTCCCTTGTATGCCGCCACCCTCGGCTTGCTGATGATCAGCAATATCCAGTACATCCATGTGGGCAGATGGCTATTCTCCGTAAGAAGAAATAAAAAACGCCTGTTTATTCTCTGCGCGCTGTTGGCATGGACGGCGACAGCTCCTTTGTATGCAATTATATTAATCGTCAATTTTTATATTTTTTCTGGACCGGTAATGGCAGTGCTGAGGAGCATAGGACTGATTTCAAGCCGTAGCGTATCAGCAGCGGCTACAAGTACAGAATAACATCCTGAGAGGAAAATTATGCACTATTTGATAACAGGCGGAGCCGGATTCATCGGCGGGCACCTTGCGGAAACCCTGATACACGCCGGGCATCAGGTTACTGTAATTGATGACCTTTCGACTGGACAATTATCCAATATCGACGCTATCAAAGAGCATAAAAACTTCCGTTTTATAACAGGCGACATTCTGAATTTTCCAGGACTGGACAAGCTGGTTGAGGAGTGCGACACCGTATTTCACCTTGCCGCCGCTGTTGGCGTGGAACTGGTCGTCCACGACCCGGTAAGAACTATTGAGACCAACGTTCATGGCACCGAAAGAGTACTCAAACCGGCGGCACGCTACAATAAAAAGATAATCGTCGCTTCCACCAGCGAGGTTTACGGTAAATCCACTCAGGAGAAGTTTTCCGAAACCGATGACCTGCTGATCGGATCCCCTTATCATTCTCGCTGGTCTTACGCGTGCAGTAAACTTATCGATGAATTTTTCATTATGGCATACCACAGCGATGCGGGATTACGAGGCACTATCGTACGCTTTTTCAATACGGTGGGACCACGTCAGACCGGACGTTACGGCATGGTAATACCACGGTTTGTAGCCGCGGCGCTCAAAGGCGAACCGCTCAAAGTATTCGGCAACGGCGACCAGACACGTTGCTTCTGTCATGTGTTCGACACTATCCGCGCACTAATAAAACTGGCGGATAACGAAGCTTCATCGGGAAAGATATTCAATATTGGCAATACCCACCGGATTAGCATCAACAAACTGGCGGAACAGGTTATAAGCCAGTTGAACAGTTCTTCTGAAATCGTCCACATCCCCTATGAGGAAGCGTATGAGAAAGGTTTTGAAGATATGCTTCACCGCGCTCCGGATATTCGCCTGATAAAAGAATTCTCCGGTTGGAAGCCTGAGCTGTCACTCGATAAAGTAATTACCGACGTAGCTCAGTACCAGCGGGAAACCCTGAAGCACTGAGCTTATTGCGTTGCAGCTATGACCAGATTCAATTCGTCTATATATGACTTCTGAAGTTCTGCCATATTATCCAGAGTTTCCAACATGTTTTCCACTTCAGAACCGGAAACAAAGTGTTCCTCCGAGCTTAAAAGCTGACAAAGCGAAGTAAAGTGAACGGAAGCGGAAACCAGATTTGAAAACGCATCAGCAGCAGCGATTTTTTCCATATCAACCTCCAGATCACCCAGATAACGCAACCAGTTCATCCGCTCTTCGATGATCTCGACCAGACGCGAACGCACCGGACCTTTGTTTTCATCCACAAACTTGTTGTAGTTGTTGTAAAGGCTTTCCCACATGTCCTCTAAATAATTAAGGAAGATAACCTCCTGGGCTTCATCGGCAAAAGTCAATTTCTGTCCGCCAAACGCCCGTTGGAAGAACACCTCAAAAGTAGGATCCTCCTGATAGAACTGGTCAAGGATAAAGCTCATGACTTCAGATTCCTGAAGTACACTGCCGGTATCTTTGAGTAACTTGTCGAAAGACCCAGTCTCCCCTTGGGAAATACATACTCCTCCTGGAATATCTTCATCATATAAATCATCATCAGCGTCTTCTGACTGGTCGTCATTAATCAGAGTAAGCACCGTCTCTCCTCCCACCAAAGCGATCTGGATTCTCTTCGAACGCATATAGAATTCAGTAATACCCGCTTGTGGGTCTATCAGCATATCTCTACCAGCAATATTGAAAGCACGGGCAAACTGTTCGGGAATCTCAATATAATCGGAATATTCTTCAATGACTTCCTCCATGGCGTCGCCAAGCTTTTCAATCCACTTCATACCGCCGTCATGATTCCGCGCAGCAGCAGGAACATAAGTCAATTCAAAATCACCCAATGTCCAATCCCGAACAGTAACGGACAACACATCGCCATGTTTAAATTTATGATCGCGATAAAATTCGCCCATATCGAACACCGACAAGGTCAGTTTCTTACCTGGAACATTCATCCCGCCGGAAAGCACCTTGGCGTTCTCCTGATTATCCGCCACAAAAAACTCAAACATCTGTCCAGCTCCAAGCAGAGCATGGAATACCGCCGCCTCATCGATGGGCAACACCACCTTGCGTGTGGACAACACCTGCCCGCCGCCATCAGTAAGTTTTACCTCAGACGGGAAAATATCGCTAGAACAAAACGGAGCGAAACGGTGTCCAGGCACAAGTATGCCCTGCTCTATCTCCATTTGCGCCGGAATTATCAAAAACTTTCCACCATTGAAAAACATTTCACGTGGGATGTATTTGCGACTTTCAGGGTTGAACAGGATTTCCGGAGAATCAATAAGAATATTCATAACCGTTTTCTCCAGTCGTGCCTGCTGTTCCTCACTCATTGCGTCAGTACCTGAAACTGCCCGGCACACGTCCGCCAGCTCAAAATCATGTTCAGCAGAACTTACATAAGCGTCAATATCCGCTTCAACCTCACGCATATTCAAACTCATAGTATACTCCTGTCATTTTAAAAAGAAAAATCATCCATGGCGGCAAGCTTACTGTGTACAAAATTGGTGGTATATTCAAGCAATTGCGGTTGCTCCCACTGTTTGATAGTATCAATTCCAACCGCATCGTCAATAGAAAAAGAACCGCTATGGGTACGCCTGAGCCGCTGAAGAACCGCTCCGCATCCAAGTTTAGTTCCTATGTCAGCGCACAACGTTCTTATGTATGTGCCTTTGGAACAACTTACAATAAAATCAGTTTCCGGCAATTCGACGCGGGTAACGTCAATGGAATTAATAATTATCCGGCGGGCTTCACGCTCTACTTCCACGCCCTGGCGCGCCAGTTCATATAAACGCTTACCGTCTTTTTTTACGGCGGATACCATCGGCGGCGTCTGCAACTGCTCCCCGGTAAAACTCATAACAGTATCGCGAACCTGTTCCGGCGTTATCATACTCCAGTCATTTCTGGCGGTAACATTACCATCCATATCCTGGGAATCGGTTTCCGTACCAATAAGCATGGTCGCATCATAAATCTTATCCTGTCCGCTCAAATGCTGACTAAGCCGGGTAAAACTGCCAAACACTATCAACAGCAAACCGGTGGCTGCCGGATCCAAAGTACCGCAATGCCCGACTTTAGGCACATTAAAACGGGATCGGAAAAAATTCACCACATCGAAACTGGTCCATTCCGCAGGTTTGTCAATCAAAATCATACCGTTTTCCCGAAAAGGGGGAAGCCGGTGTTTATCGGCTCTGTACTTCATTAAAAATCCTTTCAACGTGTGCGACGAGAATATTCTCGGCGGACTGAAGGCTCTCCGCCTTGATCAGGCAGCCAGCCGCCATTTCATGCCCGCCACCATTAAGCTGACGTGCTATTTTAGCCACCGAAAAACGTTCGTTTTTTGAACGCAGCGAGACTTTGTATCCATCGTCCTTACGCTGCATAAGGGCGACTATATCCATGCCCGCAATTGAGCGGAGCCCTTCGATCAAGCCCTCGGTATTCTTCATGTCGACGCTATAACGGCGGACAAGGAAATCCGGGATATATATCCAGGCAAACCTGCCTGAGTTATCAAGCTTCAAATGATTGGTGATCAACTCCGCCTCGAACTGCACATAAGAGAGATTTTTGGAATAAAACATATTTGTAACTATCTGGTGATGATCCGCTTTCAAGCGCAACAGTTCAGCTGAAATATTCATGACATCTGCAGAAGTATTGTCAAAACGAAATCCACCGGTATCCATGATGATTCCCAACAGCAGCAAAGTCGCGGACGCAGGCGATATCTTCCATTTATCCGGAGCCGCATGAGCTATGCGATACACTATTTCAGCGGCGGCGGAAGCATCTGGAACGATCAGATTATGCACGCCAAAAAGTTGATTATCAGGGTGATGATCAATATTGATAACTTGCATTTTCAGATCATCCAGACTCGCACGCATTCCTACGCCCGCACGATCAGGGCTGGTGGTATCCAAAGAAATACACCAGCTCATCCCGGCACGTTCATAAGCATCAATATGATCGCGATAATCATGCGAGACAAAATCCAAATATTTATCCGGCAACTCCTCAGGGAGTAGCAAAGTAGCGTTTTTACCACTGTCTTTGAGTATATTCAATAGAGCAAAAGAAGATCCGAGCGCATCACCATCGGGGCGCTCATGAGTAACAATAAGGTAATTATCGTTTTTCAGCAATAACTCAGAAATTTCATTGATCTTCGCCTGCATCTTTCTCCATTTCTCTAATAATATCCAACACTCTATCCCCGAGCTCGGTTTTGTCATCAAGGACAAATTCCAACACAGGCGTATATTTTAACACCACGTCTCTGGAAACCTGTTTCTGAATCGCGCTCCGGTTCTTTCTGAGATACTTGAGTACATCACGCTTGGCTTCATCAGACCCCATCACACTGATCTCAACGGTAGCCCGACGCAGATTCGGCGCAACCGAAACTCCGGTAACCGAAGTGAGTCCGTCACCATCCTTCAACGCTGAATCACGTTCCAAATAATCGGCGATCTCACGCTTCAATACCTCATTCACTCTTGTAAGTCTATCAGGAGCACTCATCTACAACCTCTATACGTCCTAAAGCGACGCTTTGGAAAATTCAACTTCATAAAATTCGATGATGTCGTTTTCCTCAAAATCCATAAAGTTATCAAGACGTATACCGCATTCCATCGTGGCCTTGACTTCTTTTACATCATCCTGGAAACGGCGCAAAGATTTGACGTCGCCATTAAATATGAGCTCACCATCCCTGAACACACGCGCCTTGGAGCCGATTTTGACCGAGCCCTGTTCAATGATGCACCCGCAGATTTTCGGTCCCTTGGATACGCTGAATATCTGAAGGATTCTGGCTTTCCC
>JAFGXT010000292.1 GCA_016936495.1 Victivallales bacterium | reverse complement strand
TATTCCTGCTCCCTTGTTTTATTATTATTACGTATCGATAATTGTTATCTGAACTCGCCGTCTTGCCATAGTTTGCCGTTACGCAACTCCCAGACTACATCCGCGCCAAATCCGCTTACCCCGGTAGTTGTACTATCCACACTGCCGTCTTTGCGTAAAAAATTGAATCTACCAAGATGACGATTTGCTATGAATGTAGCATTTGCCGCTACATATTGATCTTTACAGTCGCGGTTACTTATCACGGAACAATGCACATCCGCTTCAGAATAGTTCCATCCGGGAATCCAGCCATCAAACAGCAACATGACCGAACCCACCTTTCCAGACCCGAAAGTCCTCCCATTATCCCTGGAATTATTAAAAACATTGAAGTTTCCCATATACCCTCTGCTCAACGCCAGAAAAGAACTGTATTGTTTCCCTGATGCGCAATGATATACCGCCGGACCCCATTCGGCATGAGTTCCCTTATGCCTGTAATTCATATAGTCCGCAATCGCACGAGGCCAGGCATAATCATTTGCACTCTTCCCTCGTTGCGGGAAGAAGTCATTGTTGTCCGACGCATACATAAACAGTCCGAGACCGAGCTGCTTCAAAGTATTCTTGCACGCCGTTTGTTTGACTGTGTCCCGGGCTCTGCTCAGCGCCGGCAGCAACATGCCCGCAAGGATAGCTATAACAGCTATCACAACGAGGAGTTCCACGAGTGTAAATAAGACAAATAACTGTTTATGCCTTTTCATATATTCCCCCAATATTTGTTTTATGGTTAAAAGAATTTATGGCTCCGCATGAATCGCCGATGATGAAGTTAGGGGCTATCCAGTGCATATGCCGTTGTGGATGACCGTTTTTTTCCATTTCCAGGAGTTGAACGACTTTTCCCATGATGGCGGGTATGTCCTGCCATGCGCCGGTAAGTGTGAAGCCAGCCATTTGCCTGCACCACGTGTTACTGCCGCAGATGACCAGAGCGACGTCGGACGGTATGCGCAAGCCAGCACTGGTAATGGCATTGATGGCTCCTAGCGTGGCCTGGTCTCCATAACATACGATGGCATTGAAAGAAATGTTATCATTCAATAAGCGATTTACCGCGTTTCTACCGTCCTCAAAGCTCCATGGCTTAGCATAAACCAACAGTTCCGGGCATAAAGTCAACTGATGGTCAAGCATGGTTTGTACTGCAATCGGACGACAACGGCGGCTATTTTCATCAATCAGACACGCAATCTGTATGCGTCCATTTTCGATTATATGCTCAATTGAAATCTTAATGCCAAGAGAACCATCGGCGCCGCATGAGGATATAGGTTCGCCACCTTTTGGACATCCAAGTAAGACCATGGGTAATTGTATTCACGGAGTGTAAGAATATCGTGATCATCCGGGATATAACCGATAAAGACCACGCCGTTACGCATGGCGGGGGTAACTCCGCATTGCTGAATGACGTCGGCGACGGTTTGTCCGGGTCTGATATTGCTCACCACCATACTGTAATTGTCATTTGCAAGGAGGCGCCCGAGTTCGATCTGGGCTTCGCGGTGAAGGTGGTCATCCTTTATATCTTTATGAATGGAATAATAGAATACCTGTATGGAACGAAGTTCGTCTTCCCTGATACCAGAGACGAATATTCCACCTTTGGGGATTATCTCAATAAGGTTTTTCTGTTCCAGAATACGGAGCGCCTTGAGCATTGTGTTGGGACTGACCTTGTAATCATCAGCCAGACTTCTGACGCCGGGCAAACGGGTTCTCGGTTTCGTCTCCGAAACCTGACGCTCCAGTTTTTCGCTCAATTGATGGTATGCCGGGGTAAACATTTACTTTGGGTCTTCCCTGTTTGTTTCACTATATAACAAGCATAATGGCTGTGTTACATCTGTGTCAAGTAGTTAAAAACAGAAAAAACCAGTTTTTTACAAAAAAATTCAAGACAACGAAAAACCACTCCGGGCGCGAAGCCCGGAATGCTTAGCCATTTACCACAGTTTGAAACTTTCGCTCTTGTCGCCTTTGGACAATGTAAGCGTACCGTTGTTCAAAGTGAGGGTGTCGGAATTGACTTTGACTATGCCGCCGGAGTTTGATGTCGCCGGGGCTTTTGTGCCGGACTTGAACGGATACAGTACGGACACGAAAGTAAGCGATGCAAGCTTGTCTTTATTGAACGCGGTCAGTTCAATGGAGCTGCCCAGTTTGCCTTCGTGAACTCCGCCCGGACTGTAATCGCGTCCGGCGACGGGCATGCTTCATCTTTACGTGATAGGCTTTCGCGGCTGAAACGGACAACACAACTCATCGGGATTGGAAGTTATGGAATCTCTCGTACCTTAGCCCCACACAAAAGGGTTTATCGAGGGACATACCGCGACGTTTTTGTTGATAAGATAATCACTGCCTTCATCGGGATACCCTGCCGCCGTATTTTTCATGCCCACAAGATATTCAAACCAGGAACGTGATGTACCGCTGGCTCCAAGATAAGAGTACAGCGGTACAATATCCGCATTATCCATGGCGTATGAAAACATTGCCGTTCCGCACTGCTTAAGGTTATTTTTGCACTGCGCCGATTTTGCCATATCCCGAGCTCTTCCCAGAGCCGGTAGCAACATGCTGGCAAGGATAGCGATGATCGCTATCACCACGAGGAGTTCGATGAGTGTGAAATTCCTTTTCATAGCTTTGTCTCCCTTTTTGGGGTTGTTATTATTGCGGGTCAATACTTTTGATTCCTAATTTACATGCTTGAGCAAAAGCTAGCGCCGCAGGACCGAAGGCGTGCGGGTCATTCATTATCCAGGGCACGTTTTTATAAGCTTCAATAGAGCCGTCGCCGGGGCACAGACAACCACGGCAGCAATGGAACACCGAACCATCATGAGCTATATAAGCCAGATATCCGCGCAGTCCACGGATAAGGTCATTCATGTGTTCAGCCTCAATAACCTTCTTTTCCAGACCCACGCCTAGAGCGTAAAGAATAAGTCCGCTGCCGGAAGTCTCCACATATGAGCTGTGATCGGTTATTTCCTGACGCCACAAACCTTGGTCATCCTGATAATGCAGACAGCCTTTGAGGTGGTCGCGGAAAAGTTTTTCGGCTTCCGGACGGCGCGGGTCGTTGTCAGGCAGGTAATTGACCAGTTCGGTACTGCCGTAGAGTCCCCAGCCGTTGCCGCGGCTCCAATGGTCTTCGGAAAATTTGCCAACTCCGGCAAAATCCCGGCTCTGATGCATTATGCCATGAGCTTCGGGGTCGCGGAAGATGTCGAGCATCTTCTTCGCCTGCTGAAAAGCTTCTTCTATATAAATATCCTCGTTCAGCGTCAACCCGGCGAAAAGCAGGAAAGGCGTTACCGCGAACACGCTGTCGATCCAGATGTGTTTATCGGTCTTGTTTTTCATTGAATAGATACCGCTATCGGGGTCGCGGCGGGCTTCATGGATAAGCTCTTCGGCGTAACGTCGGACGTTATCGGCGGCTTCCGGCAGCAACCCCTGCGCCAGCAGGAAAGCGGTGGCGTTGCCGCCACAGCGGTAATTAAGGTAACTGCAATGCTGATTTTTGTTAAAACACTCTTCATTAAGAAAGGGCTGAAGCTTTTCTTTGACGTCGGACAAGATCGCGGGATTGCCGGAAATCACCGCCAGTCTGGCGGCGGCGTGCAGACTGACGACCCCCGTGTAATGATCCAGAGGGTGAATAGCATAGTGCCGATTCAGGACTTTTTCTGATAGCTCAAGACAATCTACTGCGTGCATGTGAGTTCTCCAAATTATATTTATGTTAAGACTCTGCCAAATGCCGTTTCGGCTTTGCCGACCAGCGTGTCCGCCGCTGGACCGCGTCCGGCGAGGCGCCGGTGCCACATAATGTTAAGAATTTTGCAGCCAACAAGTTGTCTGATAAAATTCTTAACATGGTTGCCGCAAATATTGCTGCGCAATATTGAATATTTTGCAATGCACCGCAATAAAAATGATATTTCATATAAGTCATTATTTATGTTGATAGTAATTTTGCGTATTTGAGCAAACTGGCGACGATTTCTTCGATTGATTTAGAACATTTCACAGGAGGCGGAAAAAATGTTCCAATGCACCCCCTGAATTTTTTGTCAACGAACACCGGAGCCGCAATCTTCAATCCGTCTTTGTCGTCCATAAAACTGTAACCGAGTTTTTTAGCCTCTGCCACTTTAGCATCAAATTCACCGCGGGTGCGAAAACTCTGGTAGTTGCTGAACGGATGATTACGTTCGACATGTTCCAGCACCGCTTTATCGCAAAACGCGAAATGCAAAAATCCGGAAGGACTGTAGTAAAGATGATAAGTTATTCCTGATCTGCTTTGAATCATGTTGGGACGCTCCGGTACAATACGCTGCAAAGGCATCAGGTCTGCTCCGACAAGTTCAGTGTAGTTGACGATCGCCTCCGGGAATTCACCTATCAACGCTTTCAGAGCCTCGGATATATGCTGCTGAAAAGACATTTCGCCGTCTCTTTCCGCCAAGCGACGAAATGCCTTACCCAGCCGATAGCGTCCGCCGCCATTTTTTTCGAGAAATCCACGGGCGCACAGGGTACGGAGCAGATTGTGGGCTGCCGGTTTTTTCATATCCAGTTGTTCTGAGATATCGCCCAGCGTCAGTCCGTTGTCGGAATTTCCCACTACGTTGAGTATATCCAGACCTTTTAAAAGAGATTGTACCAGATTGCTGTTTGCCATTTTAATTGTCCACTTTTCATCATTGATGAACTTATTTTCATTAATACTATTATAATACATAAAGCCATTAATGTCAAGTTTTTTTTCAACAATAGAAAGATGCATCCATAAGTGTAAATTGAAAAAGTAAATGCACACCCTAAAAAAGAAGTATGTGCGTTTAGTCTGACAAAAAAATCCCGATACATTTAGTTTTTATAAACGGAAGAAGCAAAATCCCACAAGGAGAAAGCATGTCAATTTGAAATGCAACTATCAGGTTGACATGGAAATAAAAAATGAAGTCCGGTATATATATACCGGACTTCACAATTGTGTATTTAACGCTTGAGAATTTGTCAGCTTATGCTTTTTCTTATTGCCGCCTGAGCTCCGGCAAGACGCGCCACCGGAACCCGGAATGGACTGCATGACACATAATTCAATCCCAGATTGCAGCAGAACTCAACAGAACGCGGATCTCCGCCATGTTCTCCGCAGATCCCCAGCTTGATGTCAGGTCTGACAGACTTGCCTTTGTCCACAGCAATGCGTATAAGTTCGCCCACGCCTTCCTGGTCCAGCACCTGGAAAGGATCGCTTTCATAAATCCCGGCGCGGACATAATCCCCGAGGAATTTCTCTGCGTCGTCCCGGGAGAAACCACATCCCATCTGAGTCAGGTCATTGGTTCCGAACGAGAAGAACTGCGCGTCCTGCGCAATCTGATCGGCGGTAATCGCGGCACGCGGCACTTCTATCATCGTACCGATGAGCGCCGAAATGCTTTTCCCCTGTTCCTGTTCCACCTGGGACACAGTATCAGTTATAATCTTCTTCTGAATAGTGAATTCCTTGATGTTACCCACCAGCGGCACCATGATTTCCGGTTTGGAACCATGGACTTTGCATGCGGCTTCACAAATAGCACGGGTTTGCATGGTGGTAACTTCCGGATAAGTCATACCTAGACGGCAACCGCGATGTCCGAGCATAGGGTTGAATTCGTGCAAACTGTCAACCAGTTTGACCACATCATCAAAACTGATGTCAAGCTGTTCCGCCATCTCTTGCTGTCCTTTCTCCGTATTAGGGAGAAACTCATGTAAAGGCGGATCAAGCAAACGGACCGTGCATGGCAGACCATTGAGCGCCTTGAAGATACCGATGAAATCATTACGCTGCAATGGCAGCAATTCATCCAGTGCCCGCTGATACTGAGCTATACTCTTAAGCGCCTCCGGTTTGTCAAAACATTTCTCTTTCAGATTGGACAAGTCCTGTACGCCATAACTATTTTTAAGGCGTTTAACTGTTTCCGCCACCATTATCAGGCGACGGAAAGCCACAATACGATCTGTTTCAAAAAACATATGTTCAGTACGGCACAAACCGATGCCCTCGGCGCCGAATTGTACGGCGGCGGCGGCGTCATGCGGGGTATCGGCATTGGCGCGGACGCCGATTTCGCGGAACTTGTCAGCCATCTCCATTATTTCGCCAAATGGACCGGAAAGTTCTGGAGCCACCGTCTCAATAGACCCACTGTAAACTGTGCCGGTAGAACCATTCAGGGATATCCATTCGCCCTCGTTGATGATAATATCTCCGCAACTGAGTCTGTGGTTTTTATAGTCCATTATAACGTCGCCCGCTCCCGCCACGCAGCATGTGCCCATGCCGCGCGCGACCACGGCGGCATGAGAAGTCATTCCGCCGCGAGAGGTAAGAATACCCTTGGCGGCATACATCCCGCCGATGTCCTCTGGACTGGTTTCCGTCCGGCAGAGGATGACACTCTTTCCGTCTTTAGCCCAACTTTCAGCGTCTTCGGCGGAGAACACCACCTGTCCAGTAGCGGCGCCGGGAGAAGCCGGAAGTCCAACCGCGATTTTTTGAGCTTGAGCCTCGGCTGATTTTGCAAAAACCGGATGCAGTAATTGATCAAGCTGGGAAGGCTCTATCCGCATAACAGCGGTTTTTTCATCAATAAGACCTTCATTCTTCAAATCCACCGCGATCTTAGCGGCAGCGGCCATGGTACGTTTGCCGTTGCGAGTCTGGAGCATATACAAAGTACCGTTTTCAATAGTAAACTCCAGGTCCTGCATGTCCCGATAATGATTTTCAAGTTTGACCCTGATATCGTCCAACTGCCGGAAGCACTCCGGCATGGCTTCTTCAAGAGAGGGATAACGGGCGGCGCGTTCTTCTTCGCTGATATTCCTGCCCTTTGCCCATTCACGTGAACCTGCAAGGGTTATTTCCTGCGGAGTACGGATGCCGGCGACGACGTCCTCGCCCTGAGCGTTGATCAGAAATTCACCGTAAAAATATTCATTCGCGCCAGTGGACGGGTCGCGGGTAAACGCCACACCGGTGGCGGAATTGTTACCGGAATTACCGAATACCATGGTCTGGACATTGACGGCGGTACCGATGAGACCGCGAATGTCATTGATTTCGCGATATTTTATAGCGCGCGGGTTGTTCCATGATGAGAACACCGCCTGAATGCCGCGTTTAAGCTGTTCCATCGGGTCTTCGGGAAAGTCTTCGCCCGTACCTTCTTTTACCACTTGCTTATACAGGCGCACGACTTCTTTGAGGTCATCGATATCAAGCTCGGTATCAAGTTTAGCACCCTTGGCGGATTTGACTGCCTCAAGCGCAGTCTCAAAATCATGATGTTCAAGCCCTAGAACCACGTCCCCGAACATCTGAATAAAACGACGATATGAATCCATCACAAAGCGTTCATTGCCAGTAAGATTTATCATGGCCTGAGTAGTTTCGGCGTTAAGCCCCAAATTGAGTACGGTATCCATCATTCCGGGCATGGACGCGGCGGCGCCGGAACGAACCGAGACCAACAAAGGATTTGGTCCCTTGCCGAAAGTCTTGCCGGTAACTGATTCAAGTCTTGCGAGCGCACTGCGGATCTCGCCATCAATCATCTGAAAAAGTTTTTCTTTCCCCAAATGGTAATATTCGGCGCAAGCTTCGGTCGTGATCGTAAACCCGGGAGGCACCGGCAGCCCCAGCTCGGCCATATCCGCCAGATTCGCACCTTTACCCCCCAGCAAAGCTTTCATGGACACATTGCCTTCAGACTGACCTTTACCAAAAAAATACACGAATTTTGTAGACATAGAATTCCTTTCCCCATTTTTTTTACAACAATATTATTATGTTGTATAACTTCTGTTTCTGCTCATACCGTTTTCGGGATAAGCTTACTTGAAACTTTTGAAGACTTCCACTATCTGTTTTTCCTGAGGATTAGTATCATACCCCACCAGCAGAAATGAACCGTTGATAATAACCGGTTTTTTATCTCCCACCAGATATATGAAGCCTTCCAGTTCGGCCTTTTCTATTTTATCGCGTTCGCGCTTTAACTTCTTATTGAACTTATAAATCCCTATCTCCCGGTCAGCTATCATAATAGACACCGCGTCGTCCGCATGAACCACGTCCCGACGGATAAGAGAAATAGACTGAATATCCACGCCCTTTGTTTTGAAATAGCTTATCATGTCAGGAATGGTAAGATCATTATTATCCACTGTCTGAAACCAGGCACAGGCGGACAACAGTAAAGTACACAGTAAAACAGCAGCGCCTGAGAACAACCTGAATAAATTTATATGTTCTTTCATGGTAATAGATATGCCTCCGGATAAAAAAATATTAAAACAAAATCAACATTTTCTATTATAGCCCGCATTATATAGAAAATCTATCATTAAAAGCAAATTATTGCAAGCAAGACAAGACTGTAAATTGAAAAACTAAATGCACACCCTAAAAAAGACCTATGTGCATTTAGTCCTACAAAGACCAGGGGGTGCATTAACTCTGAC
>JAFGXT010000291.1 GCA_016936495.1 Victivallales bacterium | reverse complement strand
ACCGTAAAACTTTTATCCCGCCTGATGCGTCCGCTGGTAGATGAAGGAATAATCCTGGTATCAGAAGAACAGGCGATAAATTCGAATTTGAAATACTTGTCAGCCAAAGGAACTCTGGCACCATCGATAACCCCCAAGCTGATTGATCAGAAAGAAGCCGCCGAAATGCTTGGCCTCGGCTTCAGCAATTTCAAGAAACTGGAAAAAGAAGGAGCCTTCCCTTTTACCCGCAAAATGGTCGGCAGCGCCGTCCGCTACCGCAACACCGATGTCATACAATACATCATGGCAGAAGACGTAGAGGAATAAAGCCACCAGCACTCTTATGGAGCATGATGGCTTTATATCATGTAATTACTTTTTTAAACGTTCAAACAACGCCGATCTGCTCATCCCAAGCATTTTTGCAATGGCATCACGATCATATCCACTGTTCTGGTAAAATTTAACAATGCCATCCAGTTCTTTTTCTTCAGTTTTTGCTGGTTCGTAAACCTGCCATTCTCCATTAATAAACCTGATTTTGAACGGCTCCATAAGCATATTGTTACGAGGACCGCGATAGAATTCATTTTCCACGCTCATTGGTGTTTCCAATGAGGACGTAGACGTTCCTTGACGATTTAACCTGAAAGCTCCATGAAGATCATCAAGTTTTGTCTTTAGACCACGTGCCTTTCCTTCATCATTTTCGTGATGCAGTATTAACACTGCAATATCCATTTCTCGCAGTTTGTTTATTAATATCGAAAAGTCTGCCGGAGTACTGGGAGACTCTTTTCTTACTAACTTGGTATAAGTATCTATGATGAGCATGTCTACGGGCTGGTCTTTGCATCCTTCATTTTTTGCGCTTTCAATCATATCTATTATGGTTTGATGATTTGAGCGCTGACTGAAATCGGTGTCTTCTTTAGTCATGTCCTTAATAATCAGATTGCTCTTACACTTGCCTTTGTCCGCAGGCCAATAAGGATCTGCAAATGTTTTTATCCGCTGTTCCATTTCGGTTGTCCCGTTTTCAAAGTCAAGGTAAAGAACTTTATGCATGCCGTAATCATTTTTGCTTGCGTTCCACCATTTCTCTTTGAACAACGGCTTGGATCGTGAAGACGATGAAGTTGCAACTGCTGCCATGCTCAAAGCTAAGACGCTTTTCCCTGAGCTTTTCCCTGCATACAGCATGGCTACTTCTCCTTTGATTAAATATGGTCGTACCACAAATTTAGCTATGAGATTACTTCTCTCGTTCTTTACCAGCTCTGATTCTTCCGTGTCATTATTTCTATCTTCCCAGAATTTTACCGGTTTTTCGGCAATGCTCTTTTCCGCTCTTTCGTAAAATGTCATAAAATCTTCCCACTTCTCCATAAGAATTACGCTATCAGGATTTATCGTGGCAAAGCCTTCTTTTCGTTGTTCGAGATAATCTCTGAGATTATTGGTTGAAGCAACTTTCTTGAAATCGACCTCTACCTGAATAAAGCTCAGATCAACTTCATATTCTTCTTTCAAATGGTCGGCAATGTGCTTAGCTTTAAGATAAGCACTTTCCAGCAGATTGCCTGAATGGTTGGAGATAAGAAAATACACCCTTTCGGCTTTAAGCAATGGACTGAAGTCAACCTGGTCATATTGCCCCGAATCACATAAGAAGCTGGTAAAAACTACGCCAGGAAGGGAATTCTGGTTTTGATAAGCATCTGCCAGCTCTATGCTGTCAGATAAAACAACTACGGGATTATTATAGGAGGTCAACAGATCCAAATTGTAAAGCGGCTGTTTTTTGGGCATGGGGACAAAAAACAACTGACTACTTGTGCTGTTATTTCGTATCCATGTAGTTGCAGGAACAATTATCTTATAATCAAAATCATCAGTGCATAACTTGACCGCTTTCATTATACATTCGCCGTATTTGTTTTTAAATGAAAATACTTGCCTGAACCATCCTGAATAAAGTTTTTCATAAAATGAAGAAATAATTCCAGATTCTCGTTGATTGTTAAAAATATCGCTTAATATCTTTTCAATAATCTCCTCCTCAGATATGTCTGGATATTCACTTTTATATTCTTCCAGTGTATTTCTCCCATGATTCTCGCAATCAAAGAAAGTATCCAAATGATGCGTTCCCCCTGCAAGCTTGAGAGGGGCAAACAGATGAGGTAGATTATCAAAGAAACGACATGTTTTTTCTGGAGTATTGTAAGGTGTGATATGGCTACAAAGATCGAATTGGCATGGACGGGTCTGTCGGAATTCTTCTTGACACGCATGAAGAAAGTTTGTCAAGGCTCCTTCCCTAATGTACTTATCTTTCTCAAATTTATCGCCAACAATTTTCTGGAGAGAATTATTCTTATTGATATATCCGTAGCATTTTTCTGTCTCATCCAATATCCAATGATTGCACGTATGGGATTTTCCCGTTTTAATGATGAAATTACTGAATTCTATCAAAACTGGCACTTTTTCACATTGACCAATATGAATATCTGTCTTATATCCTGTATCGAATCTAACAGGTTTATTTAATTGGAATGACCACCCTGAGTCTTTCAATTCGCCAGATCTCATATAATTTGGAAATCTGCCAGTAGTACAATATGAGTCGAGAATTAACGATGCTCTAGCTTTCATGCATAGCTCGTTCCTGAGTTTGATATTTTCCGGGATGTTGTCGAAAATCACAGTTGGTTTTTTGAAAAAATTGATGAGTTCATTTTCTGTTACCGTTCTATCCGTGCTCATGACCTTTCTCCTTTTGTATTTTTATTTAGGCTAATCTTGATGCTATCTAAAAAAAGTAACACAAGCTAAGCTATATATCAAATACAATCGTATAAATTTGCGGATATAAACTTATTTTTCCCTTTGTTATTAAGCAGATGCGAAATAATACATAAGTTTTTCGAGAATCGTTGCTGGCGGCTTCACAAAATACATTGCAGAAGGGGTGCATCTGTATTCAGGATATATATGGGGGGGGGTAATTATGATCTGGACTTGGACTTTTGAGGAGGAATGTATATTTCATTAAGTCCATTTGGCATGAGTTAACGTACAATTGAATATCTTAAAAGTCCGACAGGATGCCTGGGGAGTCCATATCGCCCACATATTTGTTTTGTTGAAAATGTTATTTATCAAGCGCCCATGGGGGCAAGTTCCCCCATGGGATGATGATATATTTCAATTGGAACAAAGAATGTTTCTTATATACAAAATAGCATCAGATTTGTCATTGCAGGAATCAATGAACTCAAGAGCATTTGTAATTCGTTCGCGGTCAGATATGGAAGTGTAAGTTCCGGAGATAGCCATGATAGCTTTCTCCTGGGCTTCTTCTCCGATATGGGTGTAATGTTTGTCCACGATCTCCGAGTTCGTGCCGATGATGGACAAAACCACTGCCTTGGGAACTCCCGCTTCCGCGCAGTGCGAAACGAAACTATGCCGCAACGAATGAAAACCGTAAACCGTAACTTTCTTCTTACGTCCGGGTACTTCCACTGATGGCTCCAGACCGATCCATTTGATCACCCGGAGCATATCAATGTTGACCAGATTATTACCGGTGTTTTTTCCGTTTTTATCAACCTTGTTGTATCGTTGAGCCACATTCGGACAGACATAATGATTCGTCTGCCATGCACTGGCTTTCTTTAGAACGTCAAGCAGTTTCGGTGCAATGGGAATAGTCACTTCCTTGCCGGTCTTGAATTGCTTTACCCATATGCGCCTGCGATTGAGATCTACTTTATCCCATCGTAGCAACACGCAATCTTTCATCCGCTGCCCGGTAAACATTCCCAGATGGTAAATCACTCGAACTTCCGGCTTATTCATTACCTTATACTTTGCATCTTCCAAAACATCCAGCAACCGTTGTTCCTGTTCACGGGTAAAAGACATCCGCCGAACCATATGCTCCTGCTCTTCCCGTACCTTTCTGCGAAGAGAAGCAGCCGCAAAAGGATTGTCTCCATCGCGGTACTCTTTCAACGTTTCAAAGATTCTCTTAATCCTTTTTATTTTGCGGTTATGGGTCGAAACGGAAATACCAGTGGTTTTAAGGTGTTCGGAATATCTATCCGTATCAGTTGGAGACACGTCATTGAATTCGACATCGGAACCGATAAAATCAGCAAACTCCTTGAATGATGAAGCATAAGAATAATGTTCATGCACTGTTGCCGGAGTTGCTCTTTCGGGGTGCTGACAATAAACCTCCCAAATTTTCGACAAAGGAAGCGTTTTCTTTCTTGTAGCCAAGCCTCGGGCTTGCTTAACGTGTGCGGAAATGACTTCCGTGCTGGTTGCGTTAACGACCGGAAGTAACTCTTCTGCTTTGGCAATAGCTTCCTTCTGATTTTTCGTCTTCAGGCTTACCGCTTTTCTCTGACCATTGATCTGATAGCGAAAATAATAAGCTCCATTTGCCGTTTTCTGATAAATGGTTCCAATGTCGAGTTTTACTGTCTTTGCTTTTTCTGCCATAATTTTTCCCTCACGAGTTGAAAAATACCCGATATGGCTAACATAGGCTGTTTTTGAACAATTGAAAGTCCCAAACGGTACCAAGTGGCACCTTTTAAAGGTTTTTTGAGGAGGAAATTGGTGGATCCTGAGGGACTTGAACCCGCGACCCGGCGATTATGAGTCGCCTGCTCTAACCAACTGAGCTAAGGATCCACTTTTGGCATTGATTGTGCCAAGTGGTACATATAATACTACTCATTACGGAAAAGGCAAATATGATACAACAACTTTTTGAATAAAAATCACTATCATCCCATAATTTTTTATATTTGGTGATTTTACTTATTGATTGAGCAGGGATTTCTGATTTTTCAGTAATACCTGTTTTCATTTTTATTTTTCTTGAGTTGGAGCCAGTCCCGGTAAGTATGCCATTCCCGGAACGGCTCGCATCCTCGTTTTTACACCTGCTGTCCCACCTCGCATTTAAGCATGGTGAACATATCCAGATGACTCCATATCACTCTGCGGAGCGCGGTAAATAACCGGATAAAGCAGTGATCCCATTTGCTCTGCCATGCAATAAAACGCAATAGAATATAAGTCAACAAGGCAGTCTATAGCTACGAACTGCATTTCACATACAAAAAAGCCACTCAACATAAAATTGAGTGGCGAATCAAGCAAGAAAATGGTCGGGGTAGCAGGATTCGAACCTGCGACCCTTTGGTCCCAAACCAAATGCGCTAGCCAGACTGCGCTATACCCCGACTTTATTGAGGAATCATAATCTAACACGCAAATTTATTTAAGCAAGCTCTTTAATAAATAAAGTTTTAAAATACTTTTAAAAAAGTGGCAGGATTACAACGCTTTTTCAAAGCCGGACGTGGACATTGTGGGAGGCAAGGACAGCGTCGTCATACTCGCCACCGTCATAGTTGTGGACATGATTTGCCATTACGCTCATAAATAAACTTTAAAATTACCTTCAACGATTCTGTATGCTGGCGTAGTCCCTGATGTGTTATCAGCTTTGTTTTTCACACGCGTAGAAATGCAGGAAATCATTGATGCATTCATCTGAAAGTATACGAAAGCCCGCCCGCTCCAGCAGTCCGGTCATAATCCAGTTGCAGGTACTGAGCTCTTCGGCGATATGCCGGGCGAATTCATCACGACTGCCAGGAGCGTAATCAAGCAGTTTTCCAAAATACGTTTCCGGTTCTCCGCCGCTCAGGTCAAAAACCACATCTATAAGAACAAGCCTGCCGCCAGGCCGAAGGCTGTCGCATATCCGGCGCAAAGCCACGCTTTTCCACAAATCGGACAAGTGGTGCAATGCCAGAGAGCTTATAACCGCGTCGAAGTATCCGGGCTTATACTGAAAGGTCAGAAACCCGGAACGTTCAAAACTGATATTGGACAAACCTTCTTTATCCGCCTGAGCCGCGGCGTATTCAAGCATCACGTTGGATATATCCACCGCCTTGACATCCCGGCAATTAGCCGCGGCAAAACGCGTAAACGCTCCGGTACCGGCGCCGATTTCCAATACCCGTGAATCAGAACTGAGCTTTGCCAAAGCGGCGGTCTTATGATTTTCCGCGTCAATATCCCGGAATTTTCTCATTCTCTGATCGTAAACAGAAACCTCCGCGACGGAATTATAATCTGTTCCAAGCTGTTTGAACTCATCATGCATAAACGCTTTCATTTGTCATTCCTATGCTGCAACCTGCCGGAAGCGGCAAGGTATTGTTGTAGATATATTTGCGCCACTTGATCATTGCCGCGTCGCTTTTCGAGTTCATAGAGGCGCAGGCAAGTGTTTTCAAATATGCCTGCCCGTCTGACCCGGGTGTTGATAAACAGTTCATGCGCCGCTTTTAAATGCTGATACGCCTCATTTGTGGCAGCTATGTCAAAGAATATCATGCCCTTTATGTACAACGCCATAAGCTTAAGCTCGCGTCCGCGCTCCGGGCTCATCCAGTTTTTGTTGTAACTCTCCAGCCGTACGGCGGCATCTAACGCCGCGTCCTTATTCCCTTGACGATACTTTATCAAAGCCAGTTCAAACAAAGCCATGTCGTTACAATATTCCGTCCGACAACTGTAATCGATCAGCGAGTCAAGATTTTGCCACAGGGCTGCCTGGCGGATAGTCGCGGTGAAAAGCATGACGAAATATGCGGTCAGCATAACCGTGAAAATCGCACGGCGCATGGCGGAACGAAAAAATACCGGTGCTAAATATTTTTGAAACAACATTCCCATTCCCAGCCAGAGAAATGCTGAAGGGATGCAGGTATAGCGGTCGGCATAATCTATATGACCAAGCTGAAAAAATCCTGCCACCGGAGCCAGTGCGAACAGAAAAGCGGCAATCAAAGTCAGTATGTCAAATATGAATATATTGCGTCCGACGCGAAGATACAGCTTATACATCAACCACGCGACGACCGCGTAAAACAAAAACAGCATGGTAATGAGGACTGGCGTAAACTCTACGCGCGGGTACATCGGCAAGAGTTTCAGCGGCAGGATGCTTGATGTAATAGTCCAATATATATTATGAATAACCACCGCTCCCTGCCGAAAGATATCGATCTGCCTGGCGGTGCCCGATTGAAACATCATTGCCACCGGCATGAACGCCAGCGCGGGAATAAAAAAAGGCAGTAGTGTTTTTAATGGTCGTTTCCAGTCGCCAGTCCTCCTGTAATGCAGTTCGATACACAAAAACACAAAGGGCAGACTTACAGCCATAGGCTTGGCCAGCAAAGCCAGTATGAAAAGTACAAAAGCCATAATCCGGTAACTTACACCACCACTGTAGGCACTGCGCAAATACGTGTATACCGACCAGAAATACAAAGCGGCGCATAGCACATCTTTGCGTTCCGACAACCATATCACCGATTCCACCCGTTGTGGATGTATAGCAAATATCAACGCGCAAAATAGTGCCGTCGCGTATTTCAACTTGAGCAATCTGAAGCAGTTATACACCGCTATGACCGCCGCCAGATGCAGCAATACATTGCTTAGTCGATAACCGAAAGGGTTCAATCCCCATACCGCGTGATCCAGCATATAGGACAGCATGGTCAGTGGCATATAAACCGAAATAATACTGTTGGAGAACCAATAACCGATGTTTTCAAGCGAAAAAGCCAGTCTGGAATTGAACGTTATATGGTCAGGATCATCCCATCCCGCCAAGGCGGGATAAGGCAGTGCCGCCACAAAAGGCATCACCGCTACACATACTATAATCATATATGGAGCCAGCTTCAGCAGACACCGTGTATTGATCTTATCCAAGTTCCCGGTCCATCCCTGTGATGATGCTATACACCTGCCGCCTTAAATGCTGTGCCTACAATGCTTTCGGCTTCTTTAAGGATAAGCTTGAGGTGATCTTCGCCCTTGAAACTTTCCGCATATATCTTATAGATGTCCTCAGTGCCTGACGGACGCGCCGCGAACCAGCCGTTTTCCGTGCATACTTTCAGTCCACCTATAGCTGCGTCATTGCCTGGCGCACGGGTCAGGATCGCTGTGATCTTTTCTCCCGCCAGAGAATCCGCGCTGATCTGTTCCGGCGACAGATTGCTCATGACCTTTTTCTGTTCGCGGTTCGCCGGGGCATCGATACGGGTATAGACCGGAGCACCAAATTTACTTACGAGCGCCTGATAATGTTCACCGGGATCTTTACCCGTAACCGCCAGTATCTCCGCCGCCAGCAGACACAATATCATACCGTCCTTATCAGTAGACCAGACCGTGCCGTCTTTACGCAAGAATGACGCTCCGGCACTCTCCTCGCCGCCAAAACCATATGAACCGTCCACCAGTCCGTTAACGAACCATTTGAAACCGACCGGCACTTCCGCCAATCTGCGTCCGAGAGACGCCGCCACACGGTCGATCATAGAACTGCTCACCAAAGTTTTGCCCACGGCGGCATCCTTCCGCCAGCCGTCACGATGACTGAATAAATAATTTATCGCCACCGCCAGATAATGATTGGGATTTAGCAATCCGCTGGAACGGGTTACAACGCCATGACGGTCGTAATCAGGGTCATTGCCGAACGCCACGTCATATTTATCTTTGAGCCCAATAAGTCCAGCCATGGCGTAAGGCGAAGAACAATCCATACGAATCTTGCCATCTTTGTCCACGCACATAAAACTGAAAGTCTGATCAGGGAAATCGTTGATAACGTCAATATTATGACCGTATTTCTCTGCGATGACTTTCCAGAACGCCAAACCGGAACCGCCGAGAGCGTCGGCACAAATCTTAAGTCCGGCTTTGCGGATGGCTTCCATGTCGATAACATTTTCCAAATCATCCACATACGCGGTAATGTAGTCATGCTCTTTGACGCAATCCATTTTTATTGCGCATTCATAATCCACGGCTTTAACGCCTTGCAGTCCGGCGCGGAGATATGCGTTTGCCTTATCCGCCACCCATGAGGTTACATCAGTATCCGCGGGACCGCCATCGGGAGGATTGTATTTGAATCCGCCATTGTCGGGTGGATTGTGTGAAGGGGTTATTACGACGCCGTCGGCTGGACTTTGATTATCCGCTTTAGTGCGGTTGTAACCCAGAATCGCGTGGGAAATAACCGGAGTCGGAGTATATCCCAGGTCTTTGGCGATCCTCACACTCACATTATTAGCCGCCAGCACCCGCACCGCGGTTGAATGCGCCGCCTCTGACAACGCATGCGTATCCATGCCCATGAACAGCGGACCATGGATTCCCGCTTGGGCGCGATAATCACATATCGCCTGGGTTATTGCCAGAATATGATCCTCGTTAAAAGTGTTTTTGAAAGAACATCCACGATGTCCGGAAGTACCAAAAGACACCTGATGGTCAATATTACCCGCGTCGGGTTTGCGGGAATAATATTCCGTTATCAGCCTTGGAATGTTGGTTAACAAAGACTTGGGAGCCCGTTTCCCTGCGTATTCACTTATTGCCATAGCTAAGTTTCCTTATAAAAATTAATTGGCCTAAAACTTCATACTTGAGAATAGCACCGAGTTCTTGACCGTCAAGAGTCAGTTTCTTTGTTCATTAGTTTAGCATATTCAATAGACTTATCAATTAATACGCCACATAACTCCTTGAATTTTTTGTAATTTTCTGTTTCCATTTCCACCTTTGCGTAATTGGTGTTGCTTATATATATCCGATCTGTCCGCGATGGAGCCGGCTTATTTGCCAGTATTCTTTATCCCAACTGCGAGATTGTCGCGTCTTTTACGCGTATGCTGTTAGGGGACAATAACTTTCATGTGGTTTTCAGTAGTTTTCGTTGGTTTCTACGTTGGTTTTGTCCAATACAATTTTCTATGGATACCTCTTGGAGTCACCCCCCATAACAAGTACAGACACGGCGTTTTTTGTAATTCAGATGTTGCAATATGCTTTTATGCAATATACAGTAATGCAATGGCTGGAAGGATTTACCCACGATGACTAATCACCTGATGGCAGATCAGACTTTTGAATAAAGGAGGGAACTAAAAATGTCTCATAAGTATAAAGTAACTTTCTGGGCACTGGTGCCGGTACTGCTTCTGACCGGAATCATCGTTATTGTAAGAATGAACAATGAGCCGGAACCACTTACCAACCGGGAAATAATGTCCAAGAAAGATTGGACTAAAGACGAACTTGCCTTTACTCTGGCACGCAGCTTCAAGCATCAATCTGGACGTCAGGCTCGCAGAGAAGTGCTGGAGCATCTACACAAACAAATGCAAAGATTTTCCGAAAGTGAACAGGAAAAAATCAAAGCAGAAGCGATATCTCAGGCAACCGAAGACAGTATACGTCAATATCGCGCTTTAAAACAGGATGAAAAAGCAAAACTCCTTGCGGCAATCAAAAAACGTGCTGAAAAAAATTATCAGAGTCTCAATAAAATGAGTTCCAGTGAGCGCGAAAAAGTAAGACAGCGCATTAATTCAGGCGATGGAGCCACCGCCGTTAAGGCGGTGCAGAAAGCTATGCTCAACAAACTGACTCCTGAGGAACGACGCGATTTTGCTCCGATCGAACGCATGTGGATCAACACACTGGAAAGGCTTTGAACTATGAAAAATAAACTTATTTACCGAAATTTCACCTTGGTGGAACTCCTGACGGTGATCGGAATTATCGCCATTCTCGCCGGGATCATCATACCGGTAAGCATGAATGTCAGAGCCAGAGGTGTAAAGACTTCCTGTTTGAACAACCTGCGTCAAATTGGTCTGGCTCTGAATATGTATGCTGACGACAACAAAGGGTTTTATCCTTATTGCACCCAGTTTCCGAGCAATCCGCCAGTCGGACAGGAAGGCATGCCGGGTATAGCGGAGACACTTCTGCCTTATGCGAAAGCGGAAAAGGTGTTCTTATGTCCGGCGGACGCCGGAGAAAAGTATTTCCGCAGCGAGGGCAGCAGTTACGACTGGAAAGCCGAGGTCTACAATGGTCTTAAGATCGGCAGGAAAAACGTGGTTGAGGAAAGTCTGCCCGCACTGCCGAACATCCCGGTCATGTTCGACTATGATAATTTTCATGGCAATCCCGACAGCCGGACAGCCAAGAATTATCTTTATCCCACCGGAAACGTGTCCGGGGAGTTGCTGGACAAATGATACTCGAATGCCATAACCTGAAAAAGATTTTCGGTCGCGTTAAAGCAGCACAAAACATATCCCTCCAGGTAGAACGCGGCAATATTCTGGGGATAATCGGTCCGAATGGCGCGGGCAAGAGCACTTTGCTCAAGATGATAACCGGACTGATCTGGCCGGACAGCGGACATGTAAAAATAAACGGATTCGATGTGCACCGCGAACACAGTCTGGCGATGCGTAAAACCGGCGCCATAATCGAATGGCCGTCATTTTACCCCTACATGTCCGCTCGTAGAAATCTGGAAATACTCTCGGGTGCGCGCCTGAAAAAAGACAGTCAGCGTTTCCGGGAGATCATCGCCTTCACCGGTCTGGAAAAGCGGCTTGACGACAAGGCCGGCACTTATTCGACGGGTATGAAGCAACGGTTGGGGATAGCTTTGGCAATGCTGCCGGATTCGGAATTCATCATCCTGGACGAGCCGACAAACGGGCTCGATCCGGCAGGACTGATAGAGATACGAGAGATAGTCAAGGAATACAACAGCAGGTATGGAACTACGATCATCATCACAAGTCATTTGCTCAATGAAATAGAGCAGATATGTCATGACATCGCCATAATCAACAACGGCAGCATCATCGCATCAGGAGGAATCAGGGAATTACTGCATGCGTCGGATATTCTGACTGTAGTTTGCGAGCGTCCGGATGAGGCTTGCTCTTTACTTGAGCAGGCGGCAAAAGAAAAACGTTTTCCGATCTGTCCCCCGGCGCGGCTGGGTGATGAACTGCACATGGAGCTATTCGGCGAATGTGCCGCGGCAGTCAACCGTTTTCTGATTGAAAAAGGGTTTGAGGTGAGCCGGATAACGCTTAAGCACAAAAGTCTTGAAGACTTCTTTATGAAAACAACCTCGGGAGCGTGAAGATGTTTTATCTTATTCGCAATGAACTTATAAAAATGCTCTGTCAGAAAAAGAATTATGTGGTTATCGGGGGGCATTTGTTCATGCTGGGCTTATGCTATCTGGGCTTTATTACTTCGCGCATGCGTTTTCTGGAGCGCGGCCTCAACCGTAATGTAGGGATTGCCTTTGACGACGTCATGTCATATGTGGATGCGTTATTTTTTGCTCGCGCCGCGCTGATACCCACTTATTTTATTATTTTCCCGATATTTATTTGCACGATAGCGGGGGACATTGTGGCGGGGGAGATTCAGGAGGGCAATTTGAAGTTGTATGCGTCGCGCGCCATATCCCGCCAGAAAATAATACTGTCCAAGCTGGTGTCGATCTTTGTCGTCGCCTTTATGTATTCGTGTTATTTTGCGTTGGCGAATGTGGTTATCGGCTGGATATTTTTCGGTCCGCCGGGGGTGCAACTTATTTTCATGGCGGATATAGTAGGCCTGGCGACGGAGATGGTGATAATGCCTCTGCCGCAGGCGGTGGAATGTTATATTTACGCGATGCTGTATTTTTCATTTTCGGTGATGGCGCTGGGGTGCATCACTTTATTTATGTCAACCTTATTCAACCGTATGACGACCGCGACGGTGGCGGGGATAACTGTTTATTTTGTCTGTTACATCGTCAGTGCGATGCCTTTCGGCGAAGAGATCCGTCCGTATTTGCTGTCAACAGTAATAAACAGTGTTTCGATATTCTGGATGGAGCGCATACCAATGGGCAAGCTGATAGACAACATCTCGATGATCGGCTTGTATATTTGCGTGTTCAGCGGTCTATCTCTGGCGAGCTTCACCCTCAAGGATATCCGTTGATAGCTTGTTCTCAACTGGTTACAGAAGGCAAAAATGTAAGTTTTGTAATCCCGTCGAGAATCACAAGATACAAATTCCCCCAAAAATTCATTTTTTCATGGAAATACTGTTGACTTTGCTGTATCGATACGCTATAGTAGCTGTGTATTAATAAAGAGAGCAATGATGACAAAGACAGCAAAGCACGAAAAATTATATCACAGCCTGAAGAGTATTCTGATTGAACTTGAACCGGATCATAATTTCATTTCAGTCAGGGAGATCATGCGGCGCTTTGACGTTAGTCAGTCAACCGTATCCAGTGCAGTTGAACCGTTACTGGAAGAGGGGCTGCTGGAAAAACGTAATGGGTTGGGGATGTTCGTAACGCCGGAAGTGATGAAGTATAAGGCCAACACTCCACCGGTAATAATTTTCGCTCTCCCTCGCTGGGTGTCGGAGGAAAATCTGCGGCTGGAAAATATTTTTCTGGATTTGCAACATGAGCTTAATATAACCGGAGAGGTTTTGCATTATGACTGGCGTGATGGCACTATACGGCAACTGCCTAGTCGCAAAGTCGATGGGATGATTGTTCTTCCGGCGGCGCAAAGCATCAAAGCCGAGCAAATTCATACATTAGATTCTCTCAACGTACCGTATCTGCTTTTGGGGCAAAACTTGAAAGACTTGGAGGTAAACACGGTATATTGCGATGATGAATATGGGGCAAGTTTGGCCGCTGATCATTTGATCAAGCTGAAACACAAAAGAATGGCCATTTTGCTTACTGAACCAAGAAACAAATCTACAGAAGATCGACTTCGCGGGTTTGCGCAATATTGTGAGCTACAAGGTGTTGAGGCGCAAATAGTCGATTGTCAAATCCAATCAGGAGACTGTCCTATAACTCGTGCCTACCAAAAAGTAAAAGACCTCACTATCCAAGCTCCCCTTACGTT
>JAFGXT010000290.1 GCA_016936495.1 Victivallales bacterium | reverse complement strand
GGCGTTTTCGTTGCGGGACTGTCTGCGCACTATCGAAAAACTGGAGCTGAAACCGTATGAGTTCATCCTTATCGGCGGCGGCGCGAAAAGTCCGTTATGGAGTCAAATTGTGTGTGATATTTTCAACGCGCCAGTCAAGTGTCCGGCTTCGTGTGATGCTTCGTTCGGCAGTGCCCTGCTCGCGGGCGTCGGTGTGGGAGTATTCCCGGACGAGGTCAGCGCGGTAAAGCAATGTCTGAAATTAGATCGTTCTCTCAGCCCGGACCCGGAGAAGGTGGAGCTTTACGCGCGGAATTTCAAACATTATCGCGCGTTGCATGACGCGCTGGCTGAAGTATACAGGAGTATTAACGGATAAAAAACAAACGCTTTCAAGCTGTTCTTTTCATTGCTCGAGCATGAAAGGAAATCAGCTCAAACATATAAGTACATTCAATTTTAAGTTGTGAACAATAATGGAGAAAAATCAAAATGTCTATGTCAAATCAGAACTATTCTTATGAGATGATCCGCAGTGAGTTGACCTGGGTGGTCGGCGAAGAGTATGTACAGTGCAGCGATTCCGACAAGCTCGGGCACTCTATCGATTACTATTGGGTACCGGAATTATGGCACGATCGCGGCAAGATTCCAACACCGCCGGATTTTGTCGTTCACCCCGCAACCACCGAACAGGTGGCGGAAGTTATGAAGATTGCCAATAACTATGGCATTCCGGTTACTCCCTGGGGTGGTGGTTCAGGTTCTCAGGGCGGGGCTCTGCCGATGTACGGCGGAATCATCCTGGACATGAAACGTATGAATAAAGTTTTGGAAATCGACGCCGTATCCATGACCGCTACTGCTGAAGTCGGTATCAACGCTCAGCATCTGGAGTGGGCAGTGGAAAAGGCCGGATACAGCACCATGCATTTTCCGGCGTCGATCGCCTGTGCCACTCTCGGCGGGTTCATCGCTCACCGCGGCACCGGAGTGCTTAGCACTAAATACGGGAAAATGGAAGACATCATCATGTCGCTGGAAGTGGTAACTCCCACTGGTGAAATCATCAACACCTTGCCGGTACCGCGCCACGCTTCCGGTCCCGACCTGACCCAGATGTTCCTGGGTAGTGAAGGCACGCTCGGCGTCGTAACCAAAGCCACGCTGAAGATTCATCCGATTCCTGAAGCGCGTAAATTCCACGCTTTCCTGTTTCCGACCATGCATGACGCCATGACAGCGGGCGCAAAGATCATGACCAGCAGACTGCGTCCCTGCGTCATCCGCCTCTATGATGAACCGGAAACCGCTAAACTGATAAAGAAAGTCCTGGGCATTGACAAACAGGGCGCGTATCTGGTGTTCGGCTTTGACGGTCCCGAAAAAATGGTGGATCTGGAAATGGAGGAAGCCTGCAAAATATGTCGAGCCAGTGAACACGAAGACCTCGGCACGGATATGGGTCAGGCATGGTGGGATAACCGTTACAAGTTCTTCTATCCGCCATATATGTTCCAGTTGCCGCAGGCTTTCGGTACGCTCGACACCGTGGCGACGTTCTCCAACATTGAAAAGGTCTACTGGGCAATGAAAAATACCGTTACGGAAAACTTTCCACAAGCTCAGTTTATCGGACATTTTTCGCACTGGTACGAATGGGGTTGCATGCTTTATGCCCGTTTTATCATCGACACACCGCCGGAAGACCCGCGCGAAGCCATAGCGCTCTATAACAAAATATGGGATATGGCGATTCGCGCCGCCATCAAAGAAGGCGGGGTCATCAATGAACATCACGGCGTAGGGCTCAAACTCGGACGCATTATGAAAGAACTCTATGGCCCGGCATTCAAAGTCCTCCAAGATGTAAAACAGGTGCTCGATCCGAATAATATCATGAACCCCGGCAAGATGGGCTTCAAAGGTAAATAATCCGTTAAATTATTAAATCAAACTAAACAGGAGTCGTAAATTATGTATATGGAAAAATATCTTGATGTGATAAACGCCTGTCGCTTTTGCTTCATGTGTCGCCACCTTTCGCCGCTGGGGAATGTAACCTTCAAGGAAGCCGACACCCCCCGCGGACGCGCCCTGATTATGGACCGCTTCCGTCTGGATCGCGCCAACATGAACAATAGCGACTATATTCAGACCATTTATGAATCGCCCCTGAGCGCCGCCTGCCGTTTTCATTGCGTAAGTCATTATGATGAAGCGGGACTGATGCTTGCCGGACGCAAAGACATCGTCGAAGCCGGACTTGCTCCGGAAGCGGTCAAAACTCTGGCGGAAGAACTCAAGCAGGCGCAGTTTAAAGTGGAAGGCGCTGGAAAAGTATTGTATTACCGTGATCCGTACAGTGACAATGCTGATGCTTTCAGCGGCTGCAAAGTCATTTCCGGCGGCGATACGGGCAAGGCTCTGGAAGTGCTGGGGTTCAGCGCCGACGCGGAAGCGGTATTCAAGCGTTTCAAGCAGGCGGTGGCGGATTCTGGTTGCGATACTCTGGTATGTTCATGCCCCGCTTCATATGATATGCTGAAAAATAAACTTGACGGCGTAAAGGTTCTTCACAGTTCCGAATATATTGAGGGACGCAAAGGCTCCGGTCAGGTATATCTGCTCGAAAGTGATTATCTGAAGAACTATAACAATATGACTTCCGCCGCTGATATGCTCATCAGGCTCGGCTATGAGCTTAAACCATTCGGAACCAATCGCGAAGAATCATATACCGCCGGAGAAGCCGCGGTCGTTTACGACAAGCTTTATCCACGGCTCGCGGAAAAACTCTGCGAAAGAATAGTTGAACTTGCAGACGATCCAGGAAAAGATATTCTGGTGACGGCGTCTCCCTATACCAAAGCGGTATTGAAAAAATATGCTCCACAACTTAAAGTAATGCTGCTCGACGAGATTGCGGTAAAAGGAGTGTAACACTATGTCGATTGTCAATTTCAACGATATACTGCCTTCCGCCCGCGCCGAAAAACGCGCGGTCGGAGCATTCAATATCGCCAATTATGAGACCGCCAAAGCGGTGGTCATGGCGGCGGAAGCGGAGAACGCTCCGGTGATAATCCAAGTGTATCAAAGATTGATGGAAGACCGTTTCATCGCTTCTCTCGGAGCGATGATGCGGGATATGGCCGAACGCAGTTCCGTGCCGGTAGCGGTGCACCTCGACCACGGCGTATCACTGGAACAGGTTAAACTGGCTATTGATTGCGGATTTACTTCGGTAATGCTGGATGGCTCACAATTGCCGTTTGAGGAAAATGTAGAGTTGACGCGTAAAGCGGCGGAATACGCTCATGAATTCGGAGTTACGATTGAGGGCGAAATCGGTCATGTGCCTCTGAATGGCACCGAAGGTGCGGAAAATATCCCTTTGTCAACTCCCGATGAAGCGCGTCAATTCGCGCTTGCGACGGGAGTGGACGCTCTGGCGGTATCAGTCGGTACGGCGCACGGATATTATGCCAAGGCTCCGGAAATAAGTGTGGACAGGGCACGGGAAATAAATGCCGTCGTCGATATTCCTCTGGTACTGCATGGCGGTTCCGATACTCCAATGGACAAAGTCCGGGAAGTCATCCGCAATGGTTTTGCCAAAGTCAATGTGGCTACAGAGTTTCAACATGCGTTCCAGTTGAAACTGCAGAATGACATTAATGCTCTCAACGGCAAGTTCCTGCCGTTGGATAAAATTATGATTCAACCGACCGCAGCAGCAGCCGAGCACCTGAGAAAACTCATCAGATTCTTTTCTGACATAGCATAAACAGGCAAAGCTTAAACTGTATTCCGCCGGAATCTTTAAGGTTCCGGCGGAATCAATATTTTATACTCCTGCGCAACTGAAGCACTCTACCGTACCATCAAGATCGCGGCATGCCCTGACGGTCTTCAAATCATAAAGTCTTTCATTATGAATTATTTGAACGTCAACTTGCGTTGCGGCGAAGCATGTTTTCACCGCGTCGGAGGCGGCAATAACAAAGAATTTAGCACTTTTGACCATACCTATATCACGAAGCAGTCTTTCATTGTAATCAAAGACAAAGGCTTTGCCTTCCACCTGAGCAAAATCCGCTTCGCCATCACTGTAGCTCCCAAGCGGATACTTCAATATCACATTTTCTTTCAATAAGTCATCAAACATGGTTCTCTCCTGTTTCATTTGACGGGGACTGTCTTAGCCCCGGCTGAAGAAATTTCCGCCCGAAATCCGGCGGATAAACATCTGTGCCCGGGGCGAAAACTCCATGCCCGAGGCAATTTTATACGAGCGGTTACCAACTCCGTCGAGCGATTCCGAACTCACCTGAACCGGTTGCTTGATCCGTTCATAGTTGATGCCCAGATACAAAGCCTGTTCGTATACCGCGTTAAGCATGTTAACGGATTCTTCATCTATGGTGTCAATGCCGAGTTTGGCGCAAACGTCATACTCCGCCATGCTCAGGCATGCGTTTTTTTTATCCGGCGTCATGGCGTTCCAAAGTGCGGCGTCGAGATGACGCGCCATATATTCATCGGCATATCCGGTATTTATCATGATCTTTACTCCTGTCTTTTGCGAGAGGTTTTGCTGATGCGGGAAAATTTTTCAAATATCTCATCGCCGCATCCGGGCGGAAAGTATTTCACTTGTGCTTTGCCGTCCGCTGTGGGTTTGAAGATGACGGCGGTTTTGTGCGCATCGGACATTATCTGTATGATTTTCATGCTTGATCCTCCAGAAACGGACGGCGATGAAGCCGGAAAAGAGAATTGTATCCATACTTCATGCCGTCTTGATCAGTTACTGTTTATCAGGCGTTCTTGAATTCCGCCAGGGCGGCCGCCGAAGTCTTCAGACCGCGTACGCGGCACAAACGCTGTCCGGCGTTTTTAAACACCAGAGTCAATTCGCCAAGCGCGCTGCGTTTGAGACCATCGAAACCTTTCGGAGTAGTGTCCACGTCGCTGATGTAACGGTCTTTGAGCGATACCATTTCAAAACCGTTGACGTCATTGACCCAGGCTTCGGTATCGGGCATGTCCGGATCAGCCATGATGGTCATGGTCTTGCCGGTGATCTCATTGACGATGACCGCGACGTAAGCGCCGCGTGCGACGTCTTCACGCACGATCTGGAGCTGTCCTTTGTATTCATTGGACAATACCCTTGCCTGTCCGGGCGAGCAGAGTATCTGAGTGGGGTCGCCACCTTCGCCGAGCACCATCTGCGCTGCGTCATTGATGATGAAACTGTCAATGGAGTTGCCGGAGGCGTTGATGCTCAGACTGCCGGGACGGGTACCAAACTGGTAGAGACCGCCGAACTCGCCTTTAGCGGTGGGGCCGGGCTGTACTCTGCGTCCGTACAGTGCCAGACGGTTGACGTCGCGAGCGAGTTCAGACAGGGCGATACGTGTCTGCCGGTTGATCTGGTTTTCAACGTTGCCGTTGAGAGTAACCGCCAGCGCGGAACCGGAGATGACTATATCCTTGCGGAATATCTGGGTGAAGTTATAGTCGGTATCGCTGATATGATACGCTTCTTCGCCATCGCCATTGGCGGAACCTTCCTTAACTGGAGTCCCGGCTACTTTTAACACGTTTCCGGCGCTGACCACGGTCGTCTCGGAACCATTGGCGGCGGCGAGTGAAATAGTGAACGCGGTGGCGGAATCAACGCTTTCCACGCGGAACAGCGCGGTATCGTCCTTGATGACCAGCAAAGAACCGACCGCGATCTTGGCGACGTCCGCGGCGCTGGCGGTGATGGTGTTTTCAGTAACTCCGACGGCGGTGATATTGCGTCCGGTTATCTGATCTTCAAGCCATTCGTGCTTTTGCTGAGTGGCAGGCTGACCCTGAACGAAAGAGGAGATGAATCGCGGTTCATCTTTGACTATGGTTGAAAGTACGTCGTTCAGATCACGTTTTACATTCTGGAATGAATAAGTGTAGAGTGGCATACTATGATGCTCCTTGTTTATGTAACTTACTTTTGCGCAGTAGACGGAAATTCCGTCCGGCGGGTCAGGACACAGATGGCGCCAAAGCGATCATCCGGTCAATATCACCGGAATGCCTGGCGGCTTCGTATCCGGAGGCTTCAGTTCCGAATGAACTGCCCGCGCCTCCCGGGTTGACTTCGGTCTTGAACAGTTGCGGACTGGCGGCCTTGAGGGATTCCATGAATCCAGACACCATTTCTTCGTCGCCGAGATCCACCTGATCGCGTTTGAGCAGGAATTCCAGGTAGTCGCCGTCGCTGAAGTTATGAGCTCCGGCTGTACTGATAACCTGATTGCGGAATTGGACAGACTGTTTTTCCTACTCTATACGGTCGCGTTCTTCACTGAGGACGGCGACGCGCTTGTTCAGGTTTTCGATGACCTTGCGGTTTTTCTCGTTGTCCGACAGATCAATGTTACGGAGTTCCTCGATTTGCGCGTTAAGTTCACTGACTTTGCTTTCCAGTTCCTTTTTGCGCGATATCTCCTGATCCAGTCGTGCTTTGGGAATCCGGTTGTCGTTTTCCGGTTCATTGTAATCCTGGAGGTGTTTGAGTTCCTCCGGCGAGAGTTCCGCACCCGACAAGACTTTTCCGATCAACTCTTTTATTTTCATAAAAGCTCCTTTTTTTTGCAAGTCCGGTAATGACTTGACACAATGTTTCACGTGATTGCTCACGAACTTTATTTTATGCGGCTTCAAATACCGCCGTTATACATAGCGTTTTTTGTCAACCCGGAGGCGGAATGGGACAATTTTTCGACCTGAACATTTATTTTTAACGCAAGCACGAGGCATAAATAAACGTCTTTTTTGTATATACTTTTTGCTTTTCATCTTTTTTGTGGCACTTTAAACAACATTCGATAAATAACCTATTTTTACTGTCAGGAGTATGGGTACTGTGGCAAATAAAAAAAAAGTCGCGTTGATAAGCGGGATAACTGGTCAGGACGGGTCTTATCTGGCGGAATTACTCATTAAAAAGGGCTATGAGGTGCATGGCGTCAAACGGCGTTCATCGTCGTTTAACACTGAACGGGTTGACGCGCTGTATCAGGATTGCCATGAGAACAACCGGAATTTCATACTTCACTATGGAGATTTATCCGATTCCACCAATCTTATTCGACTGGTAAAAGAAATTCAGCCCGATGAAATATACAATCTTGGAGCCCAAAGCCATGTGAAGGTATCGTTTGACTCCCCCGAATACACTGCTGACGTTGATGGTCTCGGGACGATGCGGCTGCTGGAAGCCATAAGGCTGCTCGGACTGGAGAAAAAGACCCGTTTCTATCAGGCTTCAACCTCAGAGCTTTACGGCCTGGTTCAGGAAATACCGCAGAAAGAGACTACGCCGTTTTATCCGCGCTCGCCCTATGGCGTCGCCAAACTTTACGCCTACTGGATCACGATTAATTATCGCGAGTCCTATGGCATGTACGCCTGTAACGGAATATTGTTCAATCATGAATCCCCACGTCGCGGCGAAACTTTTGTTACCCGCAAGATCACCCGCGCTATTGCCCGGATCAAACTGGGGCTGCAGAAGAAACTTTTCCTGGGCAATCTCGACGCCTTGCGCGACTGGGGTCATGCCCGCGATTATGTTGAAATGATGTGGATGATGCTCCAGCAGGATCAGCCGGATGATTTCGTCATAGCCACCGGAGTGCAGTATTCAGTACAGCAACTTGTGGATTTCGCCGCCGCC
>JAFGXT010000289.1 GCA_016936495.1 Victivallales bacterium | reverse complement strand
TGCGTTTTGCCCATCCGGAAGATGTCAAAACCCAAATAAACAGAGCCGTACAGCGACACGAATATTACTTTGGTCGCAAGCCGACAGGTATGTGGCCTTCCGAAGGCTCGGTATGTCAGGAAATAATACCACTTATAGGTCAGGCCGGAATCAGTTGGATTGCCACGGATGAAGGCATTCTGGCAAACTCTCTCGGACGAGAACCCCTACGCGATCACAAAGAAGTAGTCAGGGATCCGGCATCTTGGTATCAGGCTTATAAAATCGAAGAGCAGGGGACTGAGCTGAAAGTGATCTTCAGGGACCATCTGCTTTCCGATCTTATCGGCTTTGTCTACTCACGCTGGAATGAGCAGCAAGCCGCAGATGATTTTATTCGTCGTCTAGGTGACATCAAAAAAGCTATGAGTGGAAACGCAGAGGGGAGGGCGGTAGCCGTCATTCTCGATGGAGAAAATGCATGGGAGCATTTTGCAACTGATGGCGCACTTTTTTTAAGAGAGCTTTACGGTCGCCTTAATGACAGTCCAGACTTTCAGGCGACCACCATCGGCAGCTACCTTGGCGGCCGAAAGAATAAATTTCCGGAATTAAAAAAGATTTTTCCCGGATCATGGATTAACCGAAATTTCAGGATCTGGATAGGGCATCAGGAAGATAATTTAGCCTGGGATTATCTTGGTAAGGCGCGCCGCACCCTCGTCCTTTACGAGCATCTTCATGCCGATAGCATAAAAGCCGACAAGGAGTTGCAGCAATGCATTAATAATGCATGGGAACATATCTATATCGCAGAGGGTAGTGACTGGTGCTGGTGGTATGGAGACGATCATAGTTCTGAAAATGATGCCGATTTTGATGAGCTTTTCAGGTCGCATCTGAAAAGTGTATATAGATTTATTGGCGAGGAAGTACCTGATTATCTATTTCGCCCGATCATAATGACGGATAAGGCCTTACATCCCAAAACCGAAATAAGCTCATTCATTAAACCTGAAATAGATGGCGAAGAAAGCAGTTATTTTGAATGGCGAGCTGCTGCTTTTTATGATGCGGCCCAACAGGGCGGCGCCATGCATAGATCTGAGTATCTGGCCAAAGGGCTCTATTATGGTTTTAATCAGGGGAATTTTTTTCTGCGAGTCGATATAGATAAGAAATCTCTGACCTCGGAAGGATACAATGTAAGCCTGAAACTAGTAAACGGTCGCCAGGAAGCGGCCGAGTTTGATACCTGCTACCTTCAAGATGCCGGCCGATTGATTTTGGTTTGTGCCGGCAGTAAAAAGCAGCCGCAGCAGCGAGTTGAAGAAAACGAGCCCGCGCCGGAAGCGGTAGAATTTGCGGTCAACTCGGTTTTCGAAATCAGAATTCCATTTGTGCTGCTTGGCGTCAAAATTGGTGAAGATCTAAATTTTGCTGTCACTTTAAAGCATCAAGGCCAGGAGGTCCAACGCATACCATCTGGAGGCTACCTTCATTTGACTGTGCCGGATCCGGATTTTGAGGAACGAATGTGGTATGTGTAGCCTTATCTTTCGTAAGAAGAAAATCATAGAGGCATAGAGGAAGAAATTTGCTTTACCCCCGTACCGCTTCTGATAATATATATTATGTTAACTTTGCTGTGACAAAAGGTTTCCCGTTTCCATCATGCCCCCTTTTCCAACCATTTAACCGGATCAATAAAAGATCAATAAAATCTGTAGACATAGCCCAAGAAACCTATTAAATTAAATAGCGAATGTGAAATTTATTTTTTTGAAGTTTATTTTATTGTGAATTTTTAGCCGACTGATGAAAAAAAATATTGCTGTTGCTGGCAACATAGGTTCAGGCAAATCTCTTCTGATTGATTTTCTTTGCTCCGCTTATCCCTTGACCAGACTCCAGAAAGAAAAAGACTTAAATCCTTATCTTAGTAACTTCTACACCGATATGAAATGCTGGTCTTTTAAATCGCAGATTTTTATTTTGACGCAAAAACTTGGCCTAATTCAAAAAGACGCCACAACCTTTCGTTCTGTCATCCAAAATCGAACCATCCATGAGGATGCAGAGATTTTTTCTCGCAATTTGTATCAATGCGGCTTAATGAACGAGGTTGATTTTAAAACATATTATGATCTATATTTAGCTGTATCTTCTGTTCTCCCAGCACCTGACCTGCTGATTTATCTGCATTCTTCAGTTAATGCTTGCCTGAGAAGAATAAAAAATCAACCAGACCCTTTTTCCAGTAGAATAAATTCAAATTACCTCAGACAGATTAATCGTCTTTATGTGAACTGGATCGCGGACTATAATCTTTCAGAAGTAATTATAATCGATACGGATCAATTTAATTTTGCAGCTAATTTTGTTGATCGGGCGGATATCTTAGAGGCTATTGAACGATTTATTTAGGCATGCTGCACATAATTTAGTCTTTTTCTGCTTTGTTTTGAAATTCTTTTTTCACTTGACAAATTATCCATCATCCATTAGTCAGGCCACCAAACTCACACTTACTCCATGGAGGATAAAATACAATGATTTGTCAAACAGTTAGAAAAGGGACAGAATGCTTTCTCATGAAATCTAAAGGTTGCTCATATATGGGCGGCAGCTGCAAGCCTATCGTAGAACAATGCGCAGGGTGTGCAAAAATAACGGAAGTAGAAGGCGTAAGTTATTGTCTTTGTTTTCCGGAACCTGAAAGTAAATGGCTAAACGGAACCTGTACTATGGCGACCCATGTCAAACGCGATGTCGAGCAGATCAAAAAGAAAATCAACCCACTCAAAGCCTCCAAAAAAGGTATTCGCAGCTAGTCAGGAATCAAGGTTTTGTTTTTATAATGTTTATATTTGTGAGGCAGGAGGAGGAGCTCTTCTTGCCTCATGATTTTTGTATTAAAGAGAGATTGATTTATAAACAATAATAAATCAGCACCTAAAACTTTTCGTGAAATGCGTATAAGCGGTGGCAAGTTAAAAGGAAGAAAAGTCGCCCCTGTAAATAGCCCAGGCGTGAGACCCAGCAAAGCCATAGTCCGCGAAGCTCTCTTTTCGATTCTTGGACCGTCTTTCTGCCAGGGGAAAGTAATCGGTGATTTATTCAGCGGCAGCGGCATTGTTGGTATTGAAGCATTAAGTCGTGGCGCTGCAAAGGTATTCTGTGTCGATCATGATACGAAAAGTTGTTCTTTGATCAGAGCAAACTTAGCTTTACTGAAAATCTCAAGTGATGCTTTAGTTTTGCAAATGCGGGTCGAGCCGGCGTTGAATTTCTTCAAATCAAATAACATTATTCTAGATCTAGCATATCTAGACCCTCCTTATATTAATTCTGAAGATGCCATCGCCATGGTTGATCTTGCATGCAGCCAGAAGATCCTGTCCCAGGAATCTTATGCTGTAATCGAACACAGGCGTTCATGCAAGCTTCCTAATAGTCAGTTCATGTCCGTGGTGAAGCAAAAATGCTACGGGCAAAGCCAGCTCTCCTTTTTAAAGTTTAATATATAAATACCCCCGGACCTCAACGGAGAATAAAATTGAAAGTTATCGGGTCAAAACCTCAGTCATTACATGCGGTGGCTGTTTTCCCCGGATCTTTTGATCCGGTTACAGTAGGTCATATTGATCTGATCCAAAGAAGCGCGATGGTTTTTGATGAAGTCGTAGTTGCTGTTGCCTGCAATCAGGAAAAAACTCCACTTTTTTCCGTCTCCGAAAGAATCGCAATGATTAGCAATATTTTTACAGATAATAACAGGGTAAAAGTTGAAACTTTTGATGGATTATTGATTGATTACCTAGTCAATCGCGGCGCCAAAGTTATAATTCGTGGCTTACGCGCCGTGTCGGATTTTGAATACGAGTTTCAGATGGCTTTGATGAATCGTAAACTCGCACCCGGTATTGAAACATTTTTCATGACATCCAGCGCGCTTTATACCTACGTCAGTTCAAGAATTGTTAAAGAATTGGCATCGCTTGGGGGTGATGTTTCCGACTTAGTTCATCCACTTGTAGAAAAAGAAATTAAAATAAAATACTCCAAATACGCAAGGAATTGAACCTGATTGTTAAGGCATTACTTTAAAGTTGCCGGGGCTTTGTTGATTTGGAGTACCTGGGGTATCTTGATTAGAAAACTCCAACTTGAAGCTTTTGATATTGTTTTCTTTACCGCTTTATTTTCCCTACCGCCGCTTATGGTAGCCAACTTGAGACGCTCCGTTCCAATCCGCAAGGTTTATGCCATTCCTCAATCTTCCGTTTTTTTACTGTTTTTACTGACGATAAGTCTGCTGCTTAATAACTACTTCTATTTCGCTTCATTCAATCAGACCTCGATTGCAATTGCGGTTTTTACACATTATTCAGCCCCGTTTTTCGTTGCTATATTGGCTCCTCTTTTGTTAAAGGAAAAATTTGAAACC
>JAFGXT010000024.1 GCA_016936495.1 Victivallales bacterium | reverse complement strand
TAATTATGTCAAGCGCAAATAACAATTTTCCCGCTTTTTTGTTTTCTTTGAATATTTTATTCTATTTAAAGCTGTGGGGCTTGACAAAATCTAATCAATGATTATTATTTATAGCTCTTTTATAAAGTGAGAAGTGTGTTTAAATGAAATGGTCAAAGCTGGTTTTTTTAGGATTTATCTTCTGTTTTTTGTTTGCGGAAGTTGTTAATTTACATGATTTTATCTTCATTGGAGATGAGATTTGCAATGTATCCTGCCCTGATCGTACACACTCAATTCTGAATGCGGAGAAACATATTCCCGTAGATTGTTCCGCTGAAAACCCCAATGAAAGCGAAGGTCGGGAAGAACGTGAAGAAAGACTTCGAAACGGGGCAAAAAATCTTTCCCGGAAAATGGATTGTTTTTGCAATATTTCTCTGGATTATATTTTTGCAAAATACTATCGCATCCCTCCGCGGCATACGCCGTGGCAGAGTGCTTTTGTCAATATATTCTGTCTTATTTTTGACCAGTTAAAGACGGTTATTCTTGTTGTTTGAGCTTTATTCCACAGTGATTAATTCTCTGGTAAATGGAATGAACAATCAAGGCAAGGATAAAATATTATGCTTAAAGAAAACAAGTTGTCGTCTTTTTGTGTGGGCGACATACGTCATATACACACAGAATTTCCTGTATGCATCAATGAAAATGAATCAATAAATGAAGTCCTGAAATCAGGTATTTCCGGCAAGCATTGCCGGAATATCTATGTGTTAAACAGTCGACAGGAACTGACTGGAGTTATCAGGATCAAGGATATGTTGCGGAATCTGTTTCCGCTGATGGCATTGTCGGAAGGACTTAATCTTAATGTAAAAAATGTCCCGGTGATGAGAGCTTCATCCGCCAGGGATATTATGTCAAAATGTCCCGCCTGCGTCAAGGAAAGCACCCTGTTGAATCAGGCGATGCTGCTTTTGCTGCGTGAAAATCTGCTCGAATTGCCGGTGGTCGATGATGCCGGACTGATTATAGGACAGCTTGACGCCAGCGAGATCATCGCGTTTTCCCTGACCTCGGAAGATTAAATATATAATTATGAGGTAAACAAATGAAACTGGTTAAATATCTGACCCCGGAATCGGTTCTGCTAGGTGTCCGGGCTAAGGACAAAGACGCATTGTTTGAGCTGATGTGTCGCAATATTGCTTCTGAAAAAGCCGCAATTGACGCTGGAATTGATCAGCAGATGATCCTTGAGGCTATTATCCGGCGCGAGAAACAATCCTCAACTGGAATCGGAGGTGGCTTTGCGTTTCCACATGCCCGCTTTCCGAATATGAACAGTATCGGGGTTTGTCTGGCTTTACTGGAGGAGCCGATGGATTATGCCTCACAGGATAAATTGCCGGTGGATGTTGCGTGCATGGTAATCGTCCCGGAACAGAAACCGACTATGGCGCTCAAAGTGATGTCACAGATCGCGCGAATGTTTTCCAATGTTGACTTCGCCAAACAAATAAGAAGTGCCGTCAATGGCGCTGATGTAGTGTCGCTTATCGCCGGTTCCGGTGTCAATCTGGATATCTCCATTGTTGCCGGGGATATTATGCGTACGCCTAAGCTGGTGCTTAACTCGGATATGGCACTTAAGGAAGCGACCCGGTTGATGGCGGTTTCCGGTATCACCGCTGCACCGGTGGTCAATGGTAATACATTGGTTGGCGAAGTTTCCACGATGCAGTTGTTTCAGCTTGGTATACCTGACTTTTTCACTCAGTTGAAAAGTGTTTCTTTTATCAGTGACTTTGATCCGTTCGAGAAATATTTTTTTGAGGAAGCGCATGCGAAAGTTTCAGACTTGATGAACCGGGATTTCTGTGTTATGCCTCCTGATGCCACGCTTATGGAGATAGTATTTGCCCTGACCGTGAAAAAATATCCAAAAATATATATAGTCAAGAATAATCTGCTTCAGGGGATAATCGATCCGCCGCTGGTTCTTGAACGCATTATCAACATCTGAGGAGAATAGCATTATGATGGATTTATTACATAGTCCGACCGCATTGGCGGTGGCGGTGTTTCTTATAACTTATTTTTTTATCGCCACAGAGAAAATTGACAAGACTATTGCCGCATTGCTTGGTGCCGGCGTGGTCGTCTTCCTGCATGTGGCTCCGTTTGAAGAGCTGCTCGGTAAAATAGATTTGAATGTTATCGCTCTGCTTACCGGTATGATGATGATTGTGGACATCCTCGCCACCACCGGCGTGTTTGAGTGGGTGGCGGTGAAGATCGCCAGACAGGCAAAAGGCAACGCCATGGTGATACTGGTTGCATTTCTGGTGGTGACGGCGGTATTGTCGGCGCTTCTGGATAATGTTACCACGGTTATCTTGATAGCTCCGATAACGATTCTTATTGCTCAGATTCTGGAGATACCGGCGGTGCCGATTCTGGTTATGGAGGCGGTGTTTTCAAATATCGGAGGTACGGCAACGCTGGTCGGCGATCCTCCGAACATCCTTATCGGCTCGCGTTGCGGTATTTCATTCAACGCTTTTATTTACAATCTCGGACCGGTGGTACTTGTGATAATGGTGGTGTCGTTGCTGGTGATATGTCTTGTGTTGAAAAAGCATATGAAAAGCTCTGAATCCGCTCTTGGACGTATTGCAAAAACCAAGCCGGAAAAGGCCATTATCGACCCCAAAAACCTGAAACGCGCTTTATTTGTATTTATGCTGGTGCTGATAGGATTTTTCATCAGTCATGCTATCCATGTTGAGCCGGGTCTGATAGCCTTGTGCGGTGGTTTGATTATGACCCTGGTGTGTGGCAAAGACATTCATCATGTGCTGGAAAAGGTCGAATGGGGTACTATTCTCTTTTTTGCCGGTCTGTTCATGCTTATTGGCGCGCTGGAAATAAACGGCATATTCGAGATGCTGGGGCAGGGGATAATGAAGCTGACTCAGGGTAATTTATTGCTTACCGTGATCGTCGTATTATGGTTCAGCGCAGTGTTTTCGGCTATTGTTGACAACATCCCTTTGGTTATAGCCATGATTCCTCTGATCAATTCAATTATTCCGGTATTCGCCCGGCAGATGGGTATTGAAGGTTCAGAGGAATTAGTAGCAGCTCAGATTCAGGCTCCGCTTGTATGGGCATTGGCGCTGGGAGCTTGTCTGGGCGGCAACGGTTCTCTTATCGGAGCTTCGGCCAACGTGGTTATAGCTCAGATCGCGCGGAGAAATAAGTACAAACTTTCATTTTGGCAGTTTACCAAGTTCGGTTTGCCGATGATGATTATAAGTCTCTTGATCTCCAGTGTATATCTTTATGTAAGATACTTTCTGCTTGGCAAGTAAATTCAAAAAAAGCACGGACGGAAAATGCTTCCCGTCCGTGCCGTGTTTATGTTTTTTTATCAGCGGTTTTTGTCGGTTACACCTTCCCAGGTGTCAGTTCTAAACGGTACTGCCGGAAGACCTTCTTTATTGTAGAGATTGCAGCCTTCTGGATTGTCGCTCCAGGCGTATCTTACCGCAACCGGAACTTTTACTTCGGGACTGCTTACAATAACTTTAGTGCCATCTATGACGGCGTCGGCCCAGACAAATTTTTTGTCCTCGCCCGCAATCTGGAAGCGCTTAAGCTTGCCATTTTTTGCCACCAGCCCGCCTTTGGCGTGTTTGAATTGGATGATGATCTTATCGCGGTTGATTTCATGAGAGAGATATGCGGGGCCGGAGTAAGCTACGTCCTGACCGTATGCAATCTTGAGTGCCGCTTGTGCCAGTCGCTTGCCTACGTCCTGTTTGTTTTTCGGGTGAATGTCATTGCTTTCGCCTATGTCAATAGCCACCGCCAGGCCGCAGTTGGATAGTTTTTCCACGGTGAGAGCCTGCGCTTCACGTAACTCCGCCCAGGAAGAATCAACCGGTTTGTCATTGGGCTTTTTGAAGTTCGCCAGTTGTACTATCAGGAAAGGGAAATCGCCCTGATTCCATTCCTGCCTCCAGCATTCGATCATGACCGGTAGCAAAGTACGATACTGCCAGGCGCGTCCGGCGTTGGACTCGCCCTGATACCATATGGCACCTTTTATGGCAAAGGGGATCAGTGGCTTTATCATGGCGTTGTACAAGCCGCTCAGCGAATGACGGATATTCTCCCCATAAGGCGGACGCGGCATTTGCACACGCTCTTTGGGGTCAAGCCTGTGCGCCACATGATACTTCCAGTCCCCGGCGATATTTATACTGTCTTTGCGTCCGGCGTCCACCGGGGTAACAAACATTCTAACGGCACTGCCATATATCCCGCCCGCGCCAAAACGGTCAAACACTCTGACCGCGATTACTGCCTTGCCGGGCTTCACCAGTTTACCGGGCACGGTATAATTTCGCGGAGTGCGCCAGGCATCCTGATTTTCCTCGCCGATGCCTCCCACATGGACACCGTTAAAGTAAGTTATATCAAAGTCGTCGATGAAGTCGAGTGACAAAGCCAGATCTTTGCTTTTCCATGTCTCGGGGATTTCTACCGTCTTGCGGAACCAGAACACGCCGTCGATCGGATAATTGTTTGACTCCCAAGTGCATGGAAGCTTCATGGTACCCCATTCCGAGTCATCGAACTCAGCCTTATGCCAGCCATGCTTAATTCCGATATTGCCGGGATCGGTGTGATACTGGGTGATACCCTGGGCTTTCATCTCATCGAGCTTCTGTTGGTATTTTTTGAATGCCTCGGGATATTGTGCCAACTGTCTTTCATGGCGGTCGACGATGGGCTTGAGAATGGGATCAGCTTCGATACGGCTACGCTCCGTCCATGCATCGGCCGGAGTTCCGCCCCAGGACGTGTTGATCAAACCTACAGGCACTTGCAAGTCCTGGTGCAGTTCCCTGCCGAAATAATACCCGACCGCCGAAAAATTTCTGATACTTTCAGGCGAACATCTCAGCCATTCTCCGGAAACAGTGTCCAAGGGCGTTGGACTTGTTTTTCTGGCTACATGAAAGAGTCTGATGTTGGGATGCTTGGCGGCGGCGATCTCCTCGGTAGCATTGGAAGATGAAGCCACGCTCCACTCCATGTTAGACTGACCGGAACATATCCATACGTCACCGCAAAGTATGTCTTTGAATACAATAGTTTTATCTTTGCCCGCAATGCTGAGTTCATAGGAACCGCCAACGGGGAGGGCGTCGAGCTTTACCTGCCATTTACCGTTCATATCGGCGGTGGCGGCATAGGTTCTGCCGTGAATTTTCAGCACCACGGTCTCACCGATTCCAGCCTTGCCCCATACCGGGATCTGCATTTCACGCTGAAGCACCATATGGTCGCCAAATATAGCGTTTACACTGAAATCTTTAGCGGTGGGTTCAGGGCTGGACATGAACTGACAACCCGTGCATACGAGCATCAAAGCAGCCGTTAACGCAAAAAACATTCTCATAATTCATCTTCCTTTTATCATTTTTATAATTTAAAAATCTTTTGTTTATTCGCCGATGATTTTGACCAGAACGCGTTTTTTGCGTCCACCGTCGAATTCCCCGTAAAATATCTGTTCCCAGGGACCGAAATCAAGTTTGCCATTAGTTATGGCGCAGACTACTTCGCGCCCCATTACCGAGCGTTTCAGATGTGCGTCGGCATTGTCTTCATAGCCATTATGGGCATATTGGTTATAGGGTTTTTCGGGGGCGAGTTTTTCCAGCCAGTGTTCAAAGTCGGAATGCAGTCCGCTTTCGTTGTCATTGATGAATACGCTGGCAGTGATATGCATGGCGTTGCAAAGTAATAATCCTTCTTTGATTCCGCTTTCGCGCAGACAGTCTTCTACTTCCGGCGTTATATTGATGTACATACGGCGGCGCGGAACTTCAAACCATAATTCCTTCCGATAACTCTTCATATTATATCCTCTTGTTAGGTGATGGTTGCTCCCGGCATAAACTTACCATGTCCTGCCAGGGAATTCAAGTGTTATTAGTGCTCAAAGCGATGCAAGAGGATATTGCAGCGGAGACTTTTGTTTGTCTCCGCCGTGAGGGGGATGCTTTCCGGTACAATGAAGAGATTATTCCAGCATGGATTCCAGTTCTGATTGGATTTTTTGTTCTTGCTGTTCACGTCCGGCGCCAATGACGTTAAAATATTCATCAAACTTTTCTGCCTTGAATAGATCCGTAAGCCGTGATTGTTCGTCGGCGGGAAATTTATTGAGGTCATCAGGATTCATTTCTGGATTCCAGTTCAGTGAAGAAAGAAGTTTTGAGATTTCTGTTTCGCCGTCAGTTTTGTAAAAATTCTCGACATGTGTCTGACCTGGAGTATCTTTGAAGTTTCCCAGCGCGAAATACAATTCTTTTGTTTTTGAGCGGTTTTTCTAGCTTTTGATGCGGCGGATGCGCTCAAGTGCTGGCGGGTGCGAATAGAATAGCCACGCGTAAAGCGGATGCGGAAACAGATTGGACAGATTATCTCTGGTCAATTTTGCCAATGCTGAAGCCAGACTTTCGCCATCGCCGGTAATGTCCCGGGCGAAGGCGTCGGCCTCGCGCTCAAAGCGACGCGAAAGGATATTACAGCATGGGTGTATTATCCAGGTGGCGATCTTGCCTAGAAAAGCGAAAAGTATGAGTTTGACAAAAAAGTCGTCGGTATTCATGCAGAACATTTGGGGTAGCAGTTTCCCACCGATCAGCAGAAACGCGGCATATGCTCCTGCGAGCGCGCTCAGTTCAAAAATGGCAAGCAGTTTGATGATATGTTTCTTACGGCAATGCCCCGCCTCGTGCGCCAGAACCGCGATAATCTCGTTATGATCTAGCTTCTCCAGCAGAGTATCGTATAACACGATGCGTTTTTCGCGTCCGATCCCGGTGAAATATGCATTGGTGTGGCTGCTGCGCTTTGACGCGTCCATTTTGAATACACCTTTGACTTTTATCCCGGCTTTCGCCAAGACCGTGGTAACGTCTCTTTCTAGTTCGGCGTCATCCAGCGGAGTGAATTTGTTGAACAGCGGTTCGAGTACGTAAGGGCTCACATACATCATAAATACGGAAAATGCGAAAAAGAAAGCCCATACCGGGAGCCACCACCATTGCGGCAGCCATACTATAAGCCAGAGCGCGCCGCCGAGGAGGATGCTTTGGATGATAAGGCTGAGCGCCAAATGTTTAAATGTGTCGCCAAGCCATATTCCGGGAGTGGAACGATTGAAGCCGAAACGTTTTTCAATCTTAAATGTGTCGTAGAGGTCAAACGGTATTTCCAGGATGCTTTCCGCTATGGCAAGCAGTCCGAAAAACACAATCCCGGAAAGAATAAAGCCCAGCTCCAAAGTTTGTACCCATTGTGAGTAAGCGAGCATGACGCCGCTGAATATAAAAGTCAGTTTCACTGCCTGTCTGAATACATCCAGCTTCATTCCAAAGTTGGAACTGGTCAGGGTGTAGCTGATACTCTTTTCGAGAGTTTCCGCGTCGATCATGCCATCCAGCTCCGGCGGAACTTGCGACGCGTGTTTTTTCATGTAGCGCACATTCATGACACTCAGGCATATCAGCAGGCTTTTTATGCCTATATATGCGGTCAGGATAATTATCAGCGGCAGGCAGGACATATTTAACTTCCTTGTTTGTATGATTCTATGGTGTTGTTTAAAGCCTGTGCCGCAATTTCGGCAAGTTTTTCCAGCGTGGCGTCATCGGTATTAAACGGTGGCAGAAAATAAAGCGTATCGCCCAGAGGACGCAGCAGCGCGCCGAGTTTCACAGCTTCCAGATAACATTTATATCCGATTCTGAGTTTATAGTCAAAAGGTTTGCCGGTGTCCGGATTGATAATGTCCGCCGCTGCCATATGACCCAGTCCGCGGAGATTGACCAGAGCCCCGGTCTCCTGAGCGACACGGCGCATACCGTCCATTAGTTTACGGTTGAACGCGGGAGCATTCTCGATAAACTTATCTCGTTCATATATTTTCATTGTAGCGAGGGCGGCGGCGACGCCCGGGGCATAGCCGGTATAGGTGTTTGAATGCAGAAACGCTTTGCCAGAAAAGTAATCATCATAGAAAGCGTTATAGACTTCGGTAGAGCACAAGGTCGCCGCCATCGGCGCCCAGCCCGCAGTCATGCTTTTGGAGAAGCAGACAAAATCGGGGGCTATCCCGGCGTACTCGCAAGCCATCATTTTGCCACATCTGCCGAATCCGGTCATAATCTCGTCGGCAATCAGATGTACGTCGTGCTTGTCCGCCCACTGCCGCAGTCTGCGCAACAGGTCTGGACTGTATATTTTCATGCCGCCAGACCCTTGTATTATGGGTTCAAAAACTATGCCGCTGAGAGTGTCGGACATTTCATTCAACTGTTTTTCTATGGTTTTCCAGGCGTCTTCCGGATATTTCTCCCAGCCTTCCGAACCTATACCATTGCAATATACCAGCGGCGGGGTTTTTAGAAATTCCGGCATCAGCGTTTTATAGGGTTTGGTATAGAGTTCGCAATCTCCCGCCGCGAGGGTGAGGATGCTTTCGCCGTGATAGCCGTTGTGTAGCGCCATAAAACGGGTTTTCTCCCGGTGTCCGGTCTGATGATGATATTGCAGACTCATTTTTATGGCGATCTCCACGGAGGTGGAACCGTTGTCGGCATAGAACACCTTATCCAGCGGGGGGCATATTTGTGCCAGGCGGTAGGACAGTTCGACAATAGTCTCGTGGGTGGTATTCGCCATGATGATGTGTTCGAATTTATCTAGTTGGTCATTCACCGCCTGTCGGATTTCCGGGTGGCGGTGTCCGAGACTTTTGCACCACCATGAGCTGATGGCGTCGATAATATCGCGTCCGTCGGCGGTATGGAGGTATGAGCCTGATGCGGAAGTGATATGCAAAGGTTCAAAGTCTTCATAGTCTTTCATCTGCGAGCAGGGGTGCCAGATATGTTTCAGATCCAGCGCGATTAACTCTTTGCTGTCCATGATAGTATTGCTTCCATATGTTTTGCGTTTATACAGTAAATCCGGCGACATCATTTTATGCCGCCGGATGGTGTTATTATTGTTTAGCCAGACTTCAGTTGGCGACGATGTTGACCAAGCGTCCGGGAACGCATATGATCTTGCGCACGGTTTTGCCCGCTATCGCCGCTTTGACTTCGTCGTTTGCCAGTGCCAGATTTTCCATACCTTTCTGATCAATATCAGAGGGCATCATCATTCTGGTTTTGGGCTTGCCCACAAGTTGAATAAGTATTTCCACTTCATCGACTTTAAGAAATTCCTCATTGAATTCCGGCCATGGCTCATAAGCAATGGTATCGTCCTTGCCGAGTATCCGCCACAGTTCTTCGCCGATATGCGGCGCGAACGGAGAAAGCATAATGACAAATTTCTCCGCCGCTTCACGGGGCAGGGTCTCGCATTTTGAAAATTCATTGACAAATACCATTAACTGGCTTATTGCGGTGTTAAAGCCCATGGTCTCAAGGTCTTCTGTAACTTTCTTCATGGTGGCGTGCAGAGTCCTGAGCTCTTCCGCATCCATTTTTCTATCACTTATTTCGCTTTCGGCAACCATTCGCCAGGCGCGCCGCAGGAAGCGGAATACGCCCTCAACGCCTTTGGTGTTCCAGGGCTTGGTGGCTTCGAGCGGACCCATGAACATTTCATACAGGCGCATACTGTCGGCGCCGTATTCGCTGATGACGTCATCTGGATTCACCACGTTTTTGAGGGATTTCGACATTTTAGCCGGGAATTCCTCAAGCTTTTCTCCGGTCTGCATGTGTACCGGGCCTTCGGGTGTGTGCTTGACCAGATCGTTGGGGACGAGCGCGCCGCGCGAATCCTTGTAAGAAATTCCCAGGATCATACCCTGATTGACCAGGCGCTGGAAAGGTTCTTTGGTGGAGACTATTCCGAGATCATAGAGCACTTTGTGCCAGAAGCGCGAGTAAAGCAGATGCAATACGGCATGCTCGGCGCCGCCGACATAGAGGTCTACGGGCATCCAGTATTTTTCTTTTTCCAGATCAAAAGCCTGGGAATTGTTGTCAGGATCAATATAGCGCAGATAATACCAGCACGAGCCCGCCCATTGGGGCATGGTGTTAGTTTCGCGACGTCCTTTCATACCGGTTTCGGGATCGACGTAATCCAGCCATTCTCCGGCGTTTGCCAGCGGGGATTCCCCGGTGCCTGATGGCTTGAATTCTTTCATTTCCGGCAATGTCAGGGGGAGGTCTTTTTCATCCACCAGCCTGATGGAACCGTCTTCCATATGAATGACTGGAAAGGGTTCGCCCCAGTAACGCTGGCGGCTGAACAGCCAGTCGCGGAGTTTGTAATTGACTGCGCCTTTACCGATGCCGCGTTCTTCAAGCCATTTTATGGTCGCGGCCTTAGACTGTGTTACTTCCATGCCGTTGATGTCGAGCCCGGCTTCATTGGCGGAATTTATCATTTTTCCGTTGCCGGTCCAGCAGGCTTTTCCAGCGAGGACGTCGGCGACGTTTATGTTTTCAGCCGCTGCGTCTTTTGCGTTTGGATCAATGATGCAGATGACTGGAATATCAAATTTAGTGGCGAATTCAAAGTCGCGGGTGTCGTGAGACGGTACCGCCATGATCGCGCCGGTACCGTAGGACGCCAGTACATAATCGGCTATCCAGATCGGTATTTTTTTGCCGTTCACCGGATTTATCGCGTAAGCTCCGGTGAACACTCCGGTCTTTTCGGTGTTCAACTCCGTACGGTCAAGATCGCTTTTCAGCGCGGCTTCGCGACGGTAGGCGTCAATGGCGGCAGATTGAGCCGGAGTGGTTATCCGTTCTACCAGCTTGTGTTCTGGCGACAACACCATATAGGTGGCGCCGAAAAGCGTATCCGGACGGGTCGTGTATACGGTTATTTCCGCGTCATGACCATCGACTTTAAAATCGACTTCTGCCCCGGTGGATTTGCCGATCCAGTTGCGCTGCATCTCTTTGATGCCTTCCGACCAGTCCAGATCCTCCAGGTCGCTGAGCAGTCTTTCCGCGTATGCGGTGATTTTCAACATCCACTGTTTCATTGGCTTGCGGATTACGGGGTGTCCGCCGCGCTCGCTTTTGCCGTCGATTACTTCTTCATTGGCAAGCACCGTGCCGAGGGCAGGGCACCAGTTTACTGCGACTTCGTCAATGTAGGCAAGTCCTTTGTTGTAGAGCTGGATAAATATCCACTGAGTCCATTTGTAATACTTCTCGTCAGTGGTGTTTATTTCCCGATCCCAGTCGTAGCTGAAACCGAGTGCCTGTATTTGTTTTTTAAACGTGGAGATGTTTTTTTCGGTGGTTATTTTAGGGTGTGTGCCGGTTTCAATGGCGTACTGTTCCGCGGGAAGTCCGAACGCGTCCCAGCCCATAGGATGCAGGACGTTGAAGCCGCGCATACGTTTATAGCGGCAGAGTATGTCGGTGGCGGTATAGCCTTCGGGATGCCCCACGTGCAGACCTGAACCGCTTGGATACGGAAACATGTCCAGTACATAGTATTTGGGCTTGTCCGAGAAATCTTCGGCTTTGAATATTTTGTTGTTCACCCAGAAATCCTGCCATTTTTTCTCAATGGCGGAAAAATCATATTCTATCATTTTCATCAGCTTTACTCTGTTCGGGTTAAGTATGTAAAAAAGTTTATAGACCTAAAATAAAAACAGCTATGTACGTTATACCCGCTTAGAGGTTTTTGCAAATCGCGGTCAAGCTAAAGCCCGCCATTTTTCAACCAGGAGATATTTATAAACATAAGCGTTTTGACCCTGACTATTGATTTTGGAGATTTGGAAACAATACCTTGAGACTAACGGGCTCAGCCCATAATATTATTCTTGGGATACGATACCCCAGAAGAAAAATATATTTGTGCGACCTTAAACTCAAGGGGAAATCGAAAATTTATTCTTCTTCGTTCTACTTGCAATATTCAGTTTTTCATCACTGAATATTTCACCTCATCCGATTAACATTCGTCGGTGTTTTCGACAGTTTGACTGGCCGGGATAAAAGCGGTGGTTGGCGGGAAGATGGACGTGGCAGCCGTCGAATTGTCGGATCGAATAGGGGCTATCACTGCGTTCGATGAAGGATTTTGAGATTACCACTCGGTAGTCATCGTCAATCGCGATGAGGTGCCTGTCAAAGGCTCGATGGAGCGTTGGACATAGCGCAAGTCCATTGGAGATGGTGTCGTCGTGAGATTCGCTGAAAGGGACGATGTGGCAAGCATCGATCAATGATGCACTATGGATTGTATCTACACGGAGCCCGGAAATACAACAGCTGTAATTGTAAGCCTTTACAACTTCTCGTTTGAAGATTCCGCTACGAATGAAAACTTCTTCGACAAAACCGTCCCTGTCCAATTCATTCTTGAGTCGATCGATCCCGGCCACATACTCTGCCGGTTCTTCTTTGATGACGTTACTCGACAATTCATCGAAATACGAATTGCGGTCAAGGCGATTCCAGTTATTTTTTGTATTCGGGAAATAGGTCTCCAGCAAGACATCTTTCAGTTGATTGCGCGTTTTTCCATTTGCCAGCAACAGGAAAAGTTCCCCGTCCAGCGCTGCATACTCCACTGCAATCTGAAGTTGGCTGAAACTACTGAGCGATTTTGTCGCTTTTAACCAGTTTTCAAATCCAGGTCTCACATGCAACGTCCAGAACCCTTCCGATTGCAGATGAAAGAATGGCAGGGCAAAGGTTGCCACATGTTTCGATTCTACCAGTACATTCCATGTCGATTTGAACAACGATACCAGTTCTGGAGTAACCTGGATTGTGTTATTGCGGATGTAGTCAAGTTCAATACCGCGAATAATGCTTAACAGCATCACGGCTTTATGCGGAGCCGGACCATATTTGGTTACGCCCTGACGCAACTTCTGAAATTTATTGATGTAGCGATCCAATGTATTCATTGTTTAAGATTCTTCCGAATAATACAATGCTTCCAACTGGCATGGATCGCAATAGATGAAAAAATCGTGCTTGCGTTTACGGATTTTTAGCTTTTCCTTGCACGATGGACAAGCATGCTTTATGGGGAAATTTTTCTCGCAAGCATTGCAGTGCCAATAGTAATTTTTATACTTCCCGTTCCAAAGAATGGATACTTTTCCGCCACATTCTTCGCAACACGTCAAAGAGGTGATTTTTTCTGAACTTGTTGTATCGGGCTGCGCTTCAACCACAGTTTTGACCGACTGCGGAGTTTTTGCTGGAGCTTTTTGCTGCAGTAGAGGAGCTGGTTTTTCATCAACCACAGGGACATGGCTGGATAACAGGAAATCTTTAACTTTTACCAGTTCTTCCCGATTTATGATCCATGGCGGTTCTCCTTTGGCAAAAATACCGCTATTCTTTTTGTATGTGGCAATTATTTTATCAACCTGATCTGTAATCAAATCAGCCTTTACCACAATATCAGGGTATGGGTCATTTGAGGGACGTTGAATGCTGATGCATTGATCAGAAATAGCCACAAGGCAATCAATTTGCATGTTTTTAAATCCCCGCTGCATCAGGCCTAGAACCTTGCCTCTGAGTTGGGCGGCATTATCCCGCAATAAATCTTTAATCGCTTTGGCCTGACGTCTTGCCTGCTTTATGGGGTTCTCCATTTTATCCCAGTGATTATTCCACAGACGGTTCCACTCTTCACGTTCATTGTATTTGACCTTGGATGAAACGCTTTTGCTTTCGATAATAATCAGTCCAAAGCGATGCAGGATTAAATGATCGATTTGAGTGTAGCCATCCAACCACTGAAAACGCAGAGTATTGATAACAAAAACATCTTCGGTATTATGATATTGCCGCAGCAGATAATGGGCAATTTGTTTTTCGGCTTCATGCCCGGCCTTGATTAGCTTGTTCTCTCCATTGTAACCATCCAATTCTTTGGCAATCATATTCTCTTCCCTCATAAATTGCATAAAAATCAAAACAAAGTACAATAATTGCGGATTCATGAACATTCAAGCTAAAAAATATTTTATTAAAATTGATTTTCAAGTAATCGATAATCTTCAAGGCAAAAAGTCCGACGGACTTCTCCTCAAGAAACTCCACAACGATCAGCCCTTAGACAGGCAGGGACAGGAGGAGATACTTTTGCGGTGATTTTTATACCATGATAGAAACAACAAGGTCATGGAAAAATCCGGGAATTTTTGGTTAAAAGGGGCTTCTTGGCGGGGCGCGGGTTAACCGGGTTTGGGAGGTTCCTTGCGTAATTTGGAGGGGTATGCATCGGATTGTGGGTATTTGGGGATGGCAAAATCATGCGGTTGATTCCCCAAATAGTATATTTGGCGTAAGGGGGGTATAAACAAAGAACGTCGTTGGGACGTTTTCGGATACAAAGAAAAAGTTGAGGAGCAGACGCATTTTTCAGCGAATGCCTCTCTACTGAGAAAAAACAATGTAAGATATTTATTTGCCTTGCAAAATCACAGAAATTTTAGGGTTTTTGTGTTGTGGGGAAAACATTTAATGCTAAAGATGAATGGATAAGACCTGTATCTAAACATGGCAAGGGAGAAATTCCTTTAAGGCAACTTACTTTAACTAACGGTAAAACTTCAAAAATGGGTAACGTCGTTGCAACCCATCTTATAGACTCCTCTATGACCCTGGCTGGACGCCTATTCAGATTTAACCGTTTGTCTTCTGGCTGATCAGGTTCCGTTGATGAAACTAACATATTCCTAACGGCGCGGTGATTGATTTGTTCTGACCGGAGTTTTATATTTATTTGTCTGATATAATTAATTTATTTCCGGTAAACAGCTGGCGGTACGTTGCAATCGGGTATTCAATCGGGAGAACATCCGTGGAAAATAAATCCAAAGTATTGATTTTGTGCTCCGGCAATTCCTGTCGCAGCCAGATGGCTGAAGCCTTTTTTCAACATTATGCGTCCGATGAGTTTGTGGCGTTCAGCGCCGGACTGGAGCCACATCCAATTCATCCGATGACTATACGGGTGATGAATGAAATAGGCATTGATATTTCCATGAAAAAATCTAAATCCGTCCGAGAGTACCTGGGTAAAGAGGTTTTCGCCTATGTGATTTTTGTGTGCGGAGAGATGGAACGGCAATGTCCGCATCTTTTTCCGATGTCTTCCTGGCAGAGTTTGTCCTGGCCGTTTCCCGATCCCGCCTCGGTCGAGGGAAGCGAAGAGGAAAAACTTCAGGCATTCAGGAAAGTGCGCGATAGTATTGAGCATAAGATAAAATCTTTTCTCGACGAATATCGTCGATGAAAGTAAGACTTATAAACTTAGGAGCCGTAATTTTTATATCTACGCGTTTCTCCCGGTTGTTTTGTGGTTTGCCGATTCCTCAAATCAGCATCGCAAGATAATGCTGAAAACCGGGACGTTGGCAGACTTCTAAGTTTCGAGGGTATAACACTGCCAGTCTCACAAAAAAAAAGACCGGAAAATATACTTTTCCGATCTTTGAATATTTCAGTTTTACACTGACTTGCGGAAACTACAGGTTTCTGCGGATACCAAGCTCTTCAGTGATTGACATGTAACGGCTGTGATTTTCTCTAATCAGGTATTTCAGCAATTTGCGACGGCGTCCGACCAGCGTCAGCAGTCCATGACGTGTGCTGTTGTCTTTTTTATTGCTCCTGAGGTGTTCAGTCAGCTCTTTAATGCGCTGTGAGAGAATAGCAATCTGAACTTCAGATGAGCCGGTGTCGTTTTCGCTGGTAGCGTACTTCTTGATGATGTCCTGTTTCGTTGCCTTATCCATAATAAATTCCTTTTTGTTCACGCGTCAGACAGCGCAATCAGCCAGGCTTAGCTGTTTAACCATCGTAACCGCAGTTATATAATTTGCGTTCTCACGAAACGCTTGAGCAAGTAAAATACATCAATATAGGCATATTGCAAATTTGGGTAATAAATTATTTCAGTTATTTTTTAAAAAGATAATCAACCACGTCCAGAGGCGTAACTACTCCCAGAGGGGAATCCGGGGCGTTTCGGGTTTTCACCATGAGTAATGGGCTTCTAAGCTTTTTTGCCTTTTCTATTATTTCGCTGAGGTTGTCGCTGGCGTCGATGCTGACCAATGGGCGGACGCAGTTGCTGACCGGAGTCTGGCGCCATTGTTCTTCCGGTACTTTGTAAATAGCATCGTATATACTGAATATCCCTGTCCAGTTTCCTGGCAAAGTTCTTACCGGAAGGCGTGAGTGTCCTGATATGTTGCAACGATGTACGGCTTCCGCCACGGTGCATTCAGCGGGAACGGTGTTGACTTCCGCTACCGGTACCATAATGTCCTGCACTTTCAGCTTATAGAAATCAACTGCTTTATCGAGGATGTTCGCGTCTCCAGAGTCCATAATGCCGCCTTCTTCGCTTTCCCTCAGAAACAGGCGGAAGTCTTCGCGTATGAGGATGGCTGAATTTTGTTCTCCGTTGCCGCCGGACATTATTCTTATGACCTGATCGGTAAATTTCGCCAGAAGTTTACTTGGCAGGCACAATATGATATAAGTCAGATTGTAGAGGTCGGCAAATATTTTGCAGCGGTCATATGGCGCTTGTCTGAACCAGTCCTTGGGAATGACATCGGTGGCGAAAAGTATGACCGTGAGGATTACCGAGGTGATGACCAGTGGGTATTCACCGCCGTAGCCGAGTTCCAACACTGCCTGTTTAGCGGTTAAAGTAGCGCAGACCACGCTGATATTAGTCCCCAGCAGAGTGCTGGACATCAGCAGTGAGGGGCGTTGATTGAAGAACTCCAGGATTATGGCTTTGCGGTCTCCCTTTTTTACGCCGTTGCTTAGCCGTGGTTTGCGCATGGATACCATTCCGGTTTCTATTCCGCCGAAAAAGGCTTGAAGCATTATAAATATCGCACACAAGGAGAAATAAATTATCACACTCATGAGACTTCTCCTTCGATTCCGTCCAGTTCCAGAGAGGGTTCGTCTATTTTTCGCGCCAGTATTTCGCTGGCACGATGTTTTGATAATTTATCCACTCTCAGACAAATGTTGCCTATGGATATCTCGTCTCCGTGAAGCGGCAGGCGTTCGAGTTTTTCGCTGAATATTCCGTTGACGGTGGAGCATTCAAATTCTTCACAAAGCTCCCAGCCGGTTTTTTCTTCAAACAGGTATATAGGGATCATGCCGGTGAACTTCCAGGTATGTTCGTCAATGCGGCAAGCTGAATGATCGGGCTCATCATGTTCGTCGTTGATGTCCCCGATCATTTCCGCGAAAATATCCTCTTTACTGATAAGTCCGGAAACTCTGCCGTATTCGTCGGTAACCAGAGCCGCTGATACACTGGTGCGGTTCATGTTTTCCAGAGCCAGATTGATGCCCGCGTTTTCAGGTACGAATTGAACTTTGACCGCGGCGTTGGAATCGTACCAGTTTTTGCGTTCTCCTGCAGAGAGCATGAAGAATTCTTTGGATGAAAGCAGATAATCCGCATCATCGATGTCTTCAGAGATGATGGGGAAAAAGTGTTTTTTCTCGCGTAATATGATTTGTTTAACGGCGGCGGCGGAGGTGTTTTTGCTAATGCTTACCACGTCCACTCTGCCGGTCATGGCGTCCACTACTTGTTTTTCGCTCATCAACAGGGCGCTTTCAAGTAATCTGCGCTCGTGCTCGGCAAACGCGCCGCTAAGTCCGGCGGTGTCGAGGAAGGCTGAATACTCTTCCGGTGTCAGGGGGCAGGATTTCCGTCTGCCCATTAGGTCGAGGATTATGGCGAAACATTTGTTTATAAACCAAAGCAGCGGGAAAAGTATTTTACTCATCATCCATAGCGGACGACTTACTTTTAATGAGATGTACTGGCTGTGCAGCAACGCGATGGTTTTAGGTGTAACTTCGCCGAATATGAGCAGGATGAACACGGCAAAAAATACGGATATTATCGATGCCGCCAGTGGATTCGGGGTGATGATTCGGATGACCTCATCGGCGATCATGGCGGCTCCGACGTTTACGAGCATATTGCTCATGCTTATCATAGTCAGGGTATAATGATATGACTCCATCAGCTCGCTCGCGCAACGTTCCGCACGAGATTCAGATGTCTTAAATTTCAGCAGCCGGGCGCGGCTTAAGGAAAACAGCGCGGTCTCTGAACCGGAAAAAGTCGCCGACAGCAATACTAGAATAAGCAGTAGCGTCAGTTCCATTACCAATATAGTTTCAACTTGCATAGTCCCGGTCTCGCGACCTGTTTTTCACCCTGTTTTTTTTGTAAAAATTCCTCCATGTCGTGGATTCTGTCGAATATAATACCTGCTTTTGCCTTTTACAATACGATTGATGCGAATTGATACATAAATCATTTGAAATTCACTGTAATGTGAGCTAAAATTCTTAAACGGATTTCGCTTGATAGAAAAAACATTCAGAAAACGGATAAAAGTATTATGCAATTTATTGTCGTCGATCATGAAGGAAACAGATCCGCTCCACTTAGTCGCAAAGAGGTTGAGCAATGGATTATCGAAGGCAGGCTTGATGCAACCAGCGACATCCGTAACGCCATGATAGATAAGTGGAACAAGCTTGGCAGCCTTAAACAGTTCGAGGATGCTCTGGCTCAGGCTGAGGCAGTTCGCGGCGAACAGGAGAGTTCCAGAAAAAAATCGGCGTCTCCGGCAAAAGAAAAAATAAAAAGACATACTACTCCCGCCGCTGATGTTTCTGAGACCACTTTCAGGAATAAAGTCGAGGCCGTCCCCGGAGGACTGGTGTTACGTTTGCTGGCTGGATTATTTGATTGGCTGTTGATGGCGCTTGTCGCGGCATTGCTGCTTGGAGGAGTCGCCTTTGCCGTGTATCTTAAAGGAATCACCACCGACACGGTTAAGGCTGAACCTGTGGAGCAAGAGCAAACTGAGACCGTTGCCGAAGCTGAAGTAGATGCGCCTGCCGAACCGGTGGATATGCTTTCCGGCGCCGCTCCGCCGACAGATCAGGATAATCTTAAACGCGGTTACAGGTTCGGATCGCTGTGGGTGGACGTATCGTCAGATGCCAAATACAGTTGTATCAGAGCCACTGATGAAACCGCAGTATGGGTGCGTGTTGATTTTGTTAAGATGTTGCTTGCCGTAGCCTGGGCAATGTTTTCACTGGTGGCGATATTGTATTTTGCCATTGGTTACGGAGTATTTGCGCAAACATTTGGAATGTGGTATTGGGGGGTGTTTATCGCTAAAAAAGATGGAGGGGAAGCCTTGCCGTTCCGTTGCTTTCTATATACTATGTTGATGTTTTGTCTGGGATGGAGCATTATTGTTTTAGCGCTTTTTACGCGTGGCAGAGGTCTTCACGATCTTTTTGCCGGGGTGAGTATATATAAAATATCCGGTCAGCGCGCTTGAGCATAAGAATTTATGGTTGAAAATGACGAAAATATACACTTTTACCGGGGACTGACCGCCTCGTGCAGTAACTGCGGTAATTGCTGTTCGGAACTGACTGTTACCGCCATGTCTGCGGAAATAAAGAAGATCGAGAGGAGTAAATATCCGGGAATCGACTTTAAAATCCAGCAATGTTTTAAACATCTTAAAGGCGATTTTTCCGTCATTGCCAAAAATGACGCCGGGAAATGTGTGTTTATGGATGATAGCGGGCTGTGTACCGTGCATAGAATCAGCGGTGTTAAGTTAAAACCTCTGGCTTGCAGAATGTTTCCGCTGGTGATTCATCGTTGGGCGGACGGGCATGTGTCTGTGGACGCACGTTATCTTTGTCCTTCAGTGGGAATGCCCGGGGGGATTCCCTTATCGGAGCAGACCGGAGAGATCAGGGAGTTGACCCGCCTGCTGGATAATTACGAGAAGGAAGCCAAAGCGATATATTCTGTTCCCAATCCCGTCAGGCTCGACCGGATACGTTTTGTGCACCGGGCATATCAGGCGTTGCTGGCAGATAAGAATATACCTTTGGCATCAAGACTTTATACACTTTCCGTGGTGCAGGATTTTCATGCGCGTAAAGACATGTTTCCGGTTATACGCAATGCCGGAGCCGGGTTTGAACATGAGGCGCTGGATTTTCAGCGTAAGATTCTGAATGTAGTTGAAGATACTTTAAATAACGCTTCAAGGCTTCCTGCCAGTGCCCGGATAGATTTTCGTAATCTGCTCACCGGTTTTGTGCGCGATGACATTGTTCAGAACAGCACTCACTCTCAGAGTTTGTCCAAACGTTTCAAGACCGCCTGGGAAGTCCTGCGTTTTGGATTGGGGGGAGGGGACTTGAATAAACTCAATTCCAGTTGTCCTGCTACTTCTGGCACGGATTGTTTTGCGAAGGTTCCTGTTCTGGAGGTCAGTCAGGACGCGGCTTCTGCATGTGAAGATTTTCTTATGTCAAGAATGTGTTCAATGCATTTTTGCGGCAGATATTCCCATCATCTTACCTACGAACAGGGGTTGCGGCAATTGCTTATCGCAGTGCCAGCGGCGTATGCTATAGCCGGACTGTTTGCTGCAGCTAAGGGGGATAAGTTATTGTCATTTAAGCATATGCGCCGGGCGTTGACCTATGTGGATACTGCTTTCAGTTTGTCCGCCTATTTTAAGTTGGGCGTAACGCACAAGCGCATTTCCCGTCTTGCCGCTCCCCGGCTTTACGCTGGGCTGCTAAAGACCTTTGTTAATTAAGGCATAGCTGAACATCAATCTCAATTCCATATTACTTTGACCAGATGTTTCTGCATGAATACAATAACAGATTTCAACTGTTTTATATCATTGCCTAATGTTACTTCTTTGGTGTCTTTTGCTAAATCAATTATTAATACTGACATCGGTTTGCTTCACTGGGGAAGATATTTCTTTACATGTAGGGGATTCTACTGATCGGCCGCTTTATTCTGAATCTGCTGAGGGCAGGCGGGTTATTGAATCCTATTCAACACAAGAAACAGGGCTTATCATTAATTTAAAAGCTTTTAGTCAGTCTGATTCTGACGATTGGTTTTTTAAAGTAAAGGTGGAAAATTCTACTGCTCAAAGTGATTTAAAAAAATCATCATCAGTTTTAAACACAACTGTTAAAATTCAAGGTAATAAGCCTGTTTTACTCTGTGAGCTTAAAAAAGAGGATGAAACTATTAAATATGAAAAAGGTATTCCTTGGCTTGCTGATATTCCATACCTTGGTTATTTCTTCCGTGTAACAACTGAAATGAAAGTGCATCGGCATTTATATTTCGTCCTTCGTATCGTTGAGTAAAATAAAAGCGACAAGGCAAGGCGCAGGGAGACAGGCTTCATGCCGTCCCGCGCCGCCTGTCGCTTGTTTTATTTTAATTTTTATTTTTTATAAAGCTGGAGGTTTTATATATGAAAGAAAATTTTAGAGAATGGTATAGAAAAAAAGTAAAAGAAAATGGAAATCTAGTAACACCTGCAACGGCAGCAAGATTATTAGAAATATCAACACAGCATCTTAACAGAATAATAGAATTAGGAAGAATTAAAAGATATTATTTTAATAACATTCCATACATTGGTATGAATGATATAAACAGAGAAATTGTATACCGATATGAAAAAAAAAATCAAAACATTAAATAAATCCTCATTCCTGGGATGAGCCGGAAATTATCTTTTTAAGCCTCCTGACGGCGTTTTGTCATTTGTTCGTGTCTGAGTTTGTCTAAGTATTAAAGTCACTCCAGTGCCCCTTTCCGTGGACGAATAACGTCGCATAATATATAAACTGTTAAGTGGTTTATTATCAACGACTTACGCAGTTTTTTTGCCTACATGTTAGGGCTCCCTAATTTACACCATAAATAAAAAATGTCAAAGGTGAAATAATGTCGAAACCTCATAAACGTTATAGAGTGGTGCATCTCACTTTAAATGAAAATGAATTTTTACTTTTTCGTAGAGTTTTAAATCAGGTGATTAAACGTTCAAGAAAAGATGTTTTTAGCGATCGTTATTGTGATCTTCAAATGGTTTTTGATAAAAAAGAATTTGATTTGCTTTACAGTGGACGGCGAAAATTTAATAAAGCACATGAAAAATTTAATTTTGAGTTTTTTGATGAGGATTAAATAATAATAAACAAAGGAGAAAAAAAATTATGAATCAATCAAAACTTTATTTGTCAGGTAGTTTTTCAGTTCCAAACGATAAGGGTTATACAACCTTTATTTTTATGGGGGGGCGTTCTCAATTAAAATGTGATGCTTGTCGCAATGTACCTTATGATAAAATGTGCAATGTGGTTTTTTCTCCTCGAATAACAAAGGACAATTACGGTAATACTTCTTTTGTTCCTAATTCGGTTTTGAGTTTTGAGGAGTGCAAATAGTTTTCTAATTTGAATTTTCTACCACCGTAGGCAGGGGGATTTTTCCCCTCTGCTGATTTTAAAATTTAAAATTATGGTGGTTGGAATGTATTCACACAAAGCTGTTTACAGAGACACGGAAAATATTACTGCATTTTTGCAAACTTTTGGGGTAGGGCGTGGGCGAACAATGTTTATAACTTTTACAACTCGTAAGAATGAAATAGATAAAAATTATGTTGCAAAAGCTTTGCATAATTTTATTACTCTTATGAATCGTAAGAGCTATAGGGAAAAAGTTTCAAATATTGGTCTTAATTCTAATTTTCAATATATATGTGTTTGGGAAAAACAAAGTCGGGGTGCATGGCATGCACATTTATTGGTTCATTTCGCCGGGTGGAGTGTGAAAGGTGTTCGGCGTTTAATTCGTTTGGTTTCTGCTCATACGGATACGCCTTTTAAATTTGTTTTTCAACGGTGGACTTATGGCAGAGACGCTAAAGCATTATCTAAGTATATGAGTAAATATTTAACTAAGGAAACACGATTAAAAGGTGTTCGTTACGTCTCTTATTCTCGTAATTGGGTTAGGCGTGTCAAGGGGGCTTTCTCTTGGGCTGGCGGTAAATCTAAATTATGGCGTGAACGTTGTGCTATTCTTAATAAAAGTTTGCCGCATGTATTTAAGTTTTTTTACGATCATGCTGGTTTTGATGATAAAAGTCAAGTTGTTTATGAGATTTGGGAGGCTGACAATTGGTTATTTACTCCTTTAGATTTTGTTCTTTCGTGGATAGATAAACATGCCCCGTCTTTTTATTCATGGCTGGCTGATTCTGATATATTGGGTTATTTGCCAGAATTAAATCCGGTTTATGATGCTTATCCAGTGGGGTCAGGGAAAATTTTTAGTATTGTTGAAATTTTTAAAGGTATTGAGAAAAAATACAGGGATTAAAATGGATTGTTTAAAACGATTAATTGAAGTT
>JAFGXT010000288.1 GCA_016936495.1 Victivallales bacterium | reverse complement strand
GTACCGGGTAATTGGTGAAATAGTTGCTGGTATAAAAGAAAAACGCTCTTATCCAGTAAAGCACTATAACCCCGCCCAGAAGCACAAAGAGTAAGCCCAGATCAGAGCCCCCCAGCGCCTTGTCAATGATAATTTTCAGCACCCAGGGCATAAGCAAGCCCAGCCCGGTACAGCACATATGAAATATTACGCAAACGGCTATCAGCCCCCGATAGGGTTTGATAAAACAAAAGAATTCCTTAAAGCTTTCCATGATTAAGCCCATTTTTTTATGGAGATATTAAGGAGGTGGGATACTGCAACACCCGCAGGGTAGACCGCAGGCACAATGAGGAATAAAACTGAGATATTTATCCAGAAATCATGGTGGACTGACCTCCATTAAAGGAGTTTGTCCTTTTTCACGTATGGCAAAGCAACTTTGCCGCCGACTCCGGCTCTCGACCGGTACGCGGAAACATTTCTGGCAACACATTGTGCATATTTTTCCTTGATCTATACTGTCTCTCGCGAATACTCAACCATTGAATATCCTCAACAGATATATCATATAACTATAAAGGATGCCCGCAGATTTTGCAATCCCCTGAACTTAAACAAAATCATAAAAAATTGTCAAAAATTAAAAAGAGACAGCAGTCTCATTGTATAAAAAAATCAAAAAAATCATAATTTCATTTGATTTTTTTCATGACTATGATAAATTTAAAGCTCTTTGTGAATGCGCCGGACTTTTTAAAGTAACGGTCGCGTAACTGCCGGACATGGCTGAATGGCGTTGGCCATGGCGGCGGAACAAGTCTTAAATAATTAACAGGAGACTAAACAATGCCTAAACTGAAGACTAGAAAATGCGCAGCCAAAAGGCTGAAAAGAACCGGTACTGGCAAGTATCGGCACAACAAGGCCGGAAGTCGTCACATTCTTACTAAGAAGAGTTCGAAACGTAAACGCCGCCTCCGTCAGGACGGTGAAGTAAAAAGCACCGAAATGCGTCGTATCAAGGCAGCACTGCCTTACGGTCTCTGATCCGTTTCGCAAACACTTTATTAAGGAGAATTGAACAATGAGAACAACTTGTGCAGTATCATCTCGCAAACGCCGCAAGCGCGTACTTGAACGGGCTAAAGGCTTTTATGGTGCCAGTAGCAAACAGATCCGTACCGCATATGACGCCGTAGACAAAGCGATGGCGCATGCGTTTGTCGGACGCAAACAGAAAAAACGTCAGTATCGCCGCCTGTGGACTGTGAGAATCAACGCGGCATGCAGGAACAACGGTTTCAATTACAGTCAGTTTATCAACGGTCTCAAAAAGGCCGGTGTTGAGCTGAACCGCAAAGTCCTTGCCGACCTTGCAGTAAGCGAACCTGCCGCTTTTGAGGCCTTGATAGCAAAGGCTAAAGAACAGCTGGCAAAGTAAGCGTTCCATAGACAATAGTATTTATATCTTTAGCCTGGTGGCTTTCCTTTCGGGGAATATCCATCCAGGCTTTTTATTTTTAATAACTGCAAGGTGATACAAAATCATGTCTAATGCGATAATCGAACAATTGAACTCCGCGGTGGCTGCCGCTGAAGAAAAACTTAAAGCGGCCACCAGTGAGAACGATATTGAAAATGTCCGTATTGAAATGAACGGACGCAAGGGAATTATTCCTGCCCTCAGCAAGGAAATGAAAAATGTTCCGCCAGAACAACGCAAGGATACCGGGATTGCTTTCAACGACGCCAAAAACAAGCTTCAGGAGTTTCTGGACGCGGCGGTGGATCGTATCGCTGGAAGTTCAGATTCAAGTGGAGAATGCGATATAGACCTCACCCTGCCAGGACGCAAATGGCAAAGCGGACGCAAACATCCGATCAGTACGGTTATGGATGATTGTGTAAGTATCTTTCGCCGCATGGGTTTCATTGTGGTCGACGGGCCGGAAATCGAAGATGTTTATCACAACTTCGACGCGCTGAACACCCCCGCAGATCACCCCTCACGCGATCCCGGCGACACCTTTTATTTTGGGGATGGACGGCTGTTGCGTACCCAGACCTCGCCGGTACAGATCCGCACCATGGAAAACAATGATCCGCCGATTCGCATCGTTGCTCCCGGGCGCACTTTCAGGCGCGATACTCCCGATGCCACTCACAGTATGAATTTTCATCAGATCGAGGGACTTTATATTGACCGCAACGTATCGTTGGGCGACCTGAAAAGCGCCTTGTTGTATTTCGCTCATGAGATGTTCGGTCCGAAAGTCGGCATCCGCATGCGTCCGCACTTTTTCCCTTTTACTGAACCGAGCGTGGAAGTGGATTTTTCATGCATCATGTGTGAAGGCAAGGGGTGCCGTATATGTAAAAACTCCGGCTGGCTGGAAATTGCCGGCGCGGGTATGGTCGATCCTAATGTCCTTAAGAATGTAGGTTATGACCCCGATGAATGGAGTGGTTACGCCTGGGGTATGGGTATCGAACGCATCGCTATGTTGCGTTACCGTATCAACGACATAAGATTTCTGTACGAAAATGACGTCAGATTCCTTGAACAGTTCTAAGAAGGTGAAAACATGAATTTATCATATAACTGGCTGGCTGAATATATTGATCTTTCCGGCTATACGCCCGGAGAGCTCGCCGAAAAACTCACTATGGCGGGAATCGAAGTCGAAGCGATGGAAGAAAGTGCACTGGTTCCCGAAGGCGTGGTCGTGGCGAAAATACTTGAACGCGCACCGCATCCCGACGCAGATAAATTGTCGGTCTGCAAAGTATTCGACGGCAAAGACAACTTACAGATCGTCTGCGGAGCTCCGAACTGCGACGCGGGTAAAACCGTTCCGCTCGCAACCATCGGCACCGTATTCATCAACGCCGACGGCAGCGAATTCAAAATTAAAAAAGGCAAACTCCGCGGCGTTGAGTCCATGGGCATGCTGTGCAGTTCCGATGAACTCGGGCTTGACGGTGATCATTCCGGATTACTGGAACTTGACGATAAGCTTGAAGCGGGAACCCCGTTACGCCAGATCTTCGCCGGAGACGTGGCTTATGAACTGGAAATCACCCCGAACCGTCCCGACTGGCTATCACACTGGGGCGTAGCCCGCGACTTGGCATGTCTTATTAAGCGCGAAGCAAAAATGCCAAAGATCGGCAAACTCATTGCCGCTCCCGCCAGCGCTCCCGCCGGATTGGTAAGCGTCGAAGCTCCGGAATTATGCCCGCGCTATACCGCACGCGTCATCCGTAACGTAAAAGTACAGGACAGCCCGGAATGGCTCAAAGAACGCCTTTTAAGCATCGGTCTGCGTCCTATCAATAATATAGTGGACATCACCAACTTTGTCTTGCATGAGCTGGGGCATCCACTTCATGCTTTTGATCTGGACAAGCTTGCCGGACAAAAAATAATTGTACGCAGTGCCGCTGAGGGCGAAAAGTTCGTCGCGTTGGATGGCTCGGAGCTTAAACTGGCGGGAAGACACCTGGTCATCGCCGACGCGGAAAAAGCCGTGGCATTGGCGGGTGTGATGGGCGGTCTTGACAGCGGAGTTACCGAAGGAACGGTCAATATTCTACTTGAATCGGCTACTTTTCAGCCGTCAGGCATTCGGTCAACTTCGCGCGAACTGAACATGCGTTCCGATTCCTCATACCGTTTTGAACGCGGCACTGACTGGGATATGGTAGAAACCGCCAGCGATCGCGCAACGGATCTGATATTGCAGCTTGCCGGTGGCGAACTGGTTACCCCGCTGGTAGATGTAAATACCGGCAGACCCCGTTTTGAAAAAGTCATCTGCCGCTTCGATCGTATCCGCTCACTGATAGGCGCGGACATCGATAATGAAGAGATATTGCGCATCCTCAGCAGTCTCCGGCTGGAAGTGTCGGAACTTGATGACCGGCAATGCTATGTAACTCCTCCTTTATTCAGACTGGATATCGAACGCGAAGCTGATCTTGCCGAAGAGATTGCCCGCATTCACGGTCTTGATGCCATTCCGGTTCCACCGGTGAAATCGGTCCTGGGCGGTATGCGCAAAGATGATTCTTATTACAAAAATCAGGAATTACGCGACCAACTTATCGCGCTGGGATTCTATGAGTGTACTCATTATAGCATGGTCAGCGAAGAATCCGCGCTCAAAGATACCGCTTTCAACGGAGATGATCTGGTACGTATCGGCAACCCTCTCAGTCTGGAGCTGGCGTGTATGCGCCCCTCTCTCACGGGCGAAATGCTGGCAACGGTTGAACGCAATATCTCACGCCAGAACACCGATCTGAAATTGTTTGAACTCGGACGCGTTTTCTGCGCCAATAAGGACATGTATCCTGAAGAACGCCATGAACTCTGCGTGGTACTCTCCGGCAGAAAACACCCGGAAAGATTCTCCGCCGAACGTGGCGAACTCTATGATTTCTATGATCTCAAAGGTGTGATTGAGTCATTATTCGAACAACGGCGGGTTCAGAGTTTCAGCTTCCGCAAAAGCAAAGACGGCAAATTTGACTATTGCGCGGAAATAGTCGTCAACGGTAGAGTCTGCGGTCATGCCGGGCTGGTGAATAAGGCTTACACCAAAGGCTTTAAAACTAAAAATCCGGTATTCATGGCAGTCATTCAGGCGGATATGCTGATGAATATGAAAGCACCGAAAACTTTACTTCAACAGCTTTCACAATTTCCGTCCACCACTCGCGATGTGGCATTCGTCGCGCCGGACACGCTCCTGCATAGCGAGGTCATGGACTTTATCGTCAAAGCCAAACTCAAGTTCCTGGAAAAAGTCGAACTCTTTGACATCTTCCGCGACGACAGTCTTGGCTCCGGCAAAAAAAGCATGGCGTATACTCTGACTTTCCGCAATCCGGAAAGAACGCTGACGGATAAAGAAGTGAACAGCTCCTTTGATAAATTGCGAGAAAATCTCGCAAAAAATCTGGGTGTTGAACTGCGTTAAACAAAATAAAATTTTCCGCGAAACGGCACCATCCCAACCGGCAATGACCGGACGGGATTCAGTGCCGGGGCGCGGGAATGACCTGTCACACATTGTAACATGTCAGTAATTGACACATCAACAACATTTTGACCAACATTAGACCATAGACTGCATTCCTCTCATTCCCCTGCAGTATTCCCCTGAAAAAAAAACAAAAAAACTCTATCTCTTCTTGACATTAAAAAATATCATGTCATATTATGAGCCTCAAAGATAATCTACAGATTACTCCCGGAGGGGTGGTCGAGTTTGGTTTAAGGCAGCGGTCTTGAAAACCGCCGAGGTGAAAGCCTCCGTGGGTTCAAATCCCACCCCCTCCGCCATTTTTATAAATCCTTTGCTGCCAATGGCTTGCGTTGGAATTGAGCTCGGCTGTATATCCCCTTGTATCAAAGGCTTTTGAGTTTAAACGGTTCACCGTAACCCACCCTTTAGAGACTTTATCATCCCCTGTTTTCTCTCATGTTCTCTCTGTTCGTGGATTTTTCTCAGTTGTCCCGCACCTAAGGTACGTTTGAGGGTACGCCATAACTCTATGATTATGAGATTGATTTGAATTTTAGTTTAAATCGGTTTTTTCTCCATCACGACGATATCCCGATGCTCCACTGCCGAACAATTACCCTAAGAGGTATGCATCAGCACTGAAATAATGGTGACGTGACACTGAAAAGGCGATGGTCGAGGCCATGAAATTAATGAAGCGATGAAAAATGATATCGGGCTATTTGGGACAAGCATGCACTTCTCCCGGGTGCGCAGATGTCCTTTTCCTTCATTTTTTTATTTATTTGGGACAGCTCTGCTCTGAAATAAAGTTGATTGCCAAGCCTCCGTTTATTGATGGGAAAGAGAATGACACATGTTACCTAGGATTAACTGAAAATGTTTTAGTTGGGCGCTCTGGGAAAGAAGTTCCAGATTTAAGAAAAACAACGTTCAAAGTAGCTTTTGACCGCGAAGCAATATATCTATTAATTAAAGCCGGAATCACCAAGCCTTTGCAAAACAACAAATCACTTAACTCATCGGTTGACTTGTTTAGCGGTGCTGACATTTTAGAGATTTTTATTTCCCCAATTTCGAGTAAAAATTATATTTTAGTCTGCAATGTTTGGCTATTTTGAATTTAAAGAATAACAGGATTTAACAATGAAACTTTATGAAAAATCTTGGATTTGGGGTCTGACTCAAAAACATACTCCAAAACACAATATGGTCAACAGAAAACAGGAAAACGGTCTATTCCGTTAGCTTTAACTGCGATGGCATCCATTTCCACGAGCCAGCCGGGACGGCAGACCGGTGCATGAACGATGATTCGCGGCAGGTCATCAGGGAGAAGTTTTTTCAGTTGCTCTGAAACTATGTTGAAATCGCTGATATTGCGCAGATAAACTGTTGCCGTCACCAGATTATCCAGAGAAGCATCATGATTATTCATCAGAGCGTGAACATTTTCAATCATGCGTTCGCACTGTGCTTCTGCATTTCCCGGATACATGATTCGACCGTCACTATCAATGCTGGCTGTTCCGGAAATGTAATAACGTGAACGGTCGCCGTAAATCATTCTCAAGCCGCGCTCGAAGGTAACATTATAGCAGTGAGTATGAGGCATATATTCCAGCGCTCGCATGAACTCCATTTGTTCAACGCTGTGTCCGTGAATGGACAGCGAATCCATGCATAGATACGTTTTGGGATCGGTTCCGTTTCCGGCAATTCCGGTACTGGCGATATAATGAGTATTACTGGTCATTCCACATGAATTGAAATATTCTGTTCTGGCTTTGACCATATCCGCATATTTGTAATCGATATCACGACAGTAAATCCAAGTGCGGATGCAGTTGTCTTTTAGTGAACCGCCTCTATGTTTCAGTTCATGGTCAAGCGTCTTAAATGCCTCGAATGTCTGTCCGGCAGGATTTGCGTCGGTCAGTTCCGGGGCGCGGCGGTAGCTTAAGCGGTAATTGTCCAGATCGACATCGCAGCCGTTCGCAACTATTTTTTTACTGATTGTTGTGGACGCTGAAAAATGAATGGCTTCAAGCGCGGCAGCAGCTCCGGATGCCGGGGGCTGGCTGATAAAAGAATTGTAGCCGCGGAAAGGTGCAAAATATTTTTCAACAGATTTACGAATAGACATGTTCCGCAGATGGAAACGTAGAAATATTTCTGTTGTTTCGTTGCATTTATAGTCACGGCACAGGCAGTCGTATGCATCACGCAAGGAACTTATTTCCTGTTCAATATCCTGCTCTGGACATGATTCCATGGTGAAATAAAACTCATTAATGCCTCTGCCTGAACTGAATGCCGCCGCTGCTGTCATACTACTGCTTCCTTTCTTATTGAATACTGAATGGTATGGCTGGAAGATAACCCATATTACGGGTATTTCTTCTGCCTGCAAACGTTCCTCGCTCTACCTTTTCATTTATACTGCAACGGATGATGATATTGCCCGAAGTGCCTGACTTGATCTTTTCAGATGCAGTGATTATGAGATTAGCGCTTCTGTCTCCGGTTTTTTCATGCTTAAGTACAAATCCGGACGTGGGATACACTACTTCGAAAATAAGATAACTTCCTTCGCGTATTGGCCGCATATCAAGCGGCAGCAGAAATGGCTTATTGACAGTCAGTGATATCTTTTCGATTGTTTTGCTGAGTTTAACTGGCATATAAGCGCGACGGAGAACGTTAAGTTTCTGCTTGCTGGTCGGCAGAAGGTGTTTGTAAATAAATGCCTGCATTTTTTCATCGACCGGAATTACCGGACGTGAGTAATTTTCTCCTGTGGCATTTGTCTTGAGCTTGATGGGGAACAGTCCTTTACTGAATTTGTCATCAACTGAAAGTGTAATCATTGTACGTTCGACTCCGGCCGGGATGATATTGCCGGACAGTTTCAATCCTTCAACAGGCTGATCAAGTTGTATTCGTACCGCCTCGTTAAAGCCGTCTTCGCGGACCACGCAGACGTATAGAGGAACTGTTGATGCCTGCTGGGCATTTATAGCCGAAGGGCCTACATATACAGTATAATCTGGAATTGGAGCAGATAATCTCAGGTTATAGACATAAGCGGCCCCGCCATGATTGACGGTATCGAAAATCTTGAGATAATAGCGCCCGTCATGTGGCAGCCTGTACCTGAAATATGCATCAGCATGTTGTGTCATGATCCCGATGTTGGGACGAATGAAGTCATCGTTGGTGTACAATATCTTTCCTTCCGCGTCATAGAGTATAAGGTTTGAATCCAGCGGTGAGCCGTAACGCCGTGCCATGACATCAGCGACTACTTCCATACCTTTCTTCCCTTTGAACTCATAAATATCAGAGTCTCCAGGGTAATCTATTTTTCCGGAAATTATTAGCGGGAGAGTAATTTTTATGGCTTGGCTTAAACTGTTGTTATTCTCACGTTCAGAGATTATTCCTAATTTTGAAAAGCGTTCAGGCAGGGCTGTTGATGTCGTGACAGGAGAAGATTTATCGGCTTCCGTTACAGTAATGCGGTAAACAAAATCTTCGCGTCCGCGGTAGATCGAATCGTGTACTTTTAGAAAATATATTCCATTAGACGGAGCGGTAAATGTCATAACAGGATCGGGGTTGAATTGGTAATCGTCGGCATATGCGAGCTCGTCTCCTTTTTCATCAGTCAAAGATATTACTGGTTGAAACCAGCCAGGTACCGCGTCGCCAAGGAAAGGTTGGAGACCGCGTCCCAGCAGCGAAAAACGCAAGCTCTGTCCGGCTGAAGCGCGAAAACTGAAAGTATCTGTTTCGCCTGGCAGTATTTGTCCGTTAAGTACAGTTGGAACTTTGAATTCCTGTTTAAATGTATTTTTATTTTTGTGCTTATAGTTAAGAAAGTCATTGCTGGTTTCCTGTAGAGCTCCTACGACAAAGAGGACGGGATCGCTGAGTCCGAACGGTGTTTTTAGACGCAGTTCATATATCCCCGGCCTGGCATCAGGAGCAATTTTCAGATTGAACACCACTAGTTGGCTTATCGCCGGATTTATCTGCAGCCTATTATTCAGATTGGCTACATTGCCGGATAGCAGACGCAATTCCAGTGGAGATAATTTTTTCAGAATATCGTAGACCTGATCATCCGTCAATTCATAATCGCTGCCTTTCCCTCCGGCATTAACTTTTTTTTCAGCTTTTTTCTCTGGATGCTTATTTACGCGCGGAGTTGCCCCGGTGTCGGCATCGGTCATTGAGCCTGGAGCTTTGATACAGCCGTATTTTCTGACCATGTCCCGTAACTGCTTGACGTAGTGAAGTTTTTTAAACGGCATGAAGAATTTTGGTTTGCCAGGACTGATGTCTTTGCTGTTGACAACTACCCCATTTGCATTTCTGATGTTGGATCCGCCCACGACTACCTGGATTTCTGTTCCCTGTTGGGCTCCGGCAGGATAGATGTAGCCAATATGAACGGTTTGGTTTTTCTGGGCAGCCAGAGGAAGTGCCGTTAGCGATATAAGCAGAAGTATCAGTGGAATTCTCATTTCTTAATCTCCTGCGCATTTTTGTAGATCTCTTTTAGTCTCCCCTTGCCTTTGTCGGATTCCGGCATAACTTTCAAATCCAGTCCCATTGGATTTGCAAGAGGACTGTCTGGATCAAGACCAGCTAGTTCGCAGATGCTTCCCAGCAGATTGGCGGGATATACCGGACGGCTCACGACGTTTTCAGCTCTTTCGTCAGACTCTCCCACCACGTAACCGCCTTTGAATCCACCTCCGGCGACAACCGAGGTAAAGCATCTGGCGTAATGTCCTCTGCCGCCATTCCATGGTTCAGACCAATCTATTTTAGGCGTACGTCCGAATTCTCCGCTCCACCAGACTATGGTTGTGTCGAGGAGGCCGCGTTCGGACAGGTCTTGCAACAGAGCTGATATGCCTTGATCCATTTCCGCCAGCTGACGTTTCATAGCGTCGAAGTGCTTCTTGTGTGTGTCCCAGCCCTGGGCGTTTATCGTGATATATGGAACTCCGCTTTCGACCAGACGGCGCGCTGCCAGGCATGCCTGACCAAAAGTATTGCGTCCGTAACGGTCACGTACACCCTTGGGTTCCAGATCCAGCTTAAAAGCCTTTGCCGCATCGCCGCTGATAAGTTCATACGCGTCATCCCCGGAGCTGTCGAAATCCTTGAGTTCCTGATTGTTCGGCAGCGCTTTGCCGAGAGTGTCAAGCGAAGCCAGCAATTTCTTGCGTCGGGCTATCCGTTCCGGGGTCATGCCGCGTGCCACGATGCCTTCTACCTGAAATATGCCGCTATTAGGATTGCCTCCTGTTGCCATAGGTTTGTAGCGCGGACTTAGAAAACCGCATTCAGAAAACCTTCCTTTGTTTTTTGTAAGGCTGATGTATGCCGGAAGCTTTCCCTTATATAATCCATTTTCGATTTTAGCCCGTGCGATCATTGCGCCGATAGAAGGGAAAACTATGCCGCTACCGGGTTCGCGTCCTGTCTGCATCATATAGGTGGCTGTTTCGTGTCCATTAATGCCATGGGTCATACTGCGGATAATTGAATACTTGTCTGCCTGTTTTGCCAGCAGGGGGAGTGTTTCACAAATACTTATACCCGGGACATTGGTCGGTATCGCTTTCAGACCGTTATTATAATCCTTTCCGGCATTCGGCTTAGGATCAAAAGTATCCAGTTGCGATGGACCGCCCCACATCCATATTTCTATCACTGATCTGGCGCGCGGTAATGCGTCGGCAGAATGTATATTTGCGGCAATCATCATAACTGCGATAAATAAAACTATTTTGTTCACATCCTTGATCCTTTATTAATGGCGAAATAAAAATTCTTTGGTATTTATGAGCAACCATGTCAGCTCGCTGACAGCGTCACGCGAATTGAAACGACCTCGTTTCGGATAAGTTTTGTCCAGCACTGCATCCTCGGAGGGAGATGGATAGCGAGATAACACAAGTAGATAGATACTGTCGATTATTTCATCGCGGGAGCGTCCGGTATAGAGTTTTTTCAGTTTTTCGCTGCGATAGAGGTCGCGCTGTAAATCACTGGAATTTAACAGGAAAAGCCGCTGGGCCGCAGTGACTTTATTGTTGCGTTCCGACAGATACCCGGAATCACGGGCTGAACGTCCGAAGGAATCAAGAAAAGAACTGGTTATACTGCCGTCAGCTATTGCCACTGCCTTCTGACCGTAAGGTATATAAGTGAACGGTTCCGGAATCACGCTTGAATAGGTGTCTTGAACTCCGGTGATGAGGCTGAGATTGTCGCAGATTATCTCGGCATCAAGACGGCGGACCGGATAAGCGGCAAAGAGTTTTTCCCTGTCTGGATTTTCTGCATTGCCGGTGGGAGACTGCTGGTAGGTGGAAGACTCTACAATCAATCTGCATAGTTTTTTGAAGTCATAACCTGAGGCAATAAATTCATCGGCAAGATAATTGAGCAGAACCTTACTTACAGGAGGGTTTTCTGGTCTCATGTCATCGGCTTCGTTTACTATAGCTCGTCCGAACAACCAGAACCATGTACGGTTGACGGCGGCGCTTGCGAGGTCTTTTTTCCCTTTTCCGCAGATCCAGGCAGCAAGATGTGGGCGCGGGTCCGTTCCGGCTTCGATTGTTACTTGTGATCCGTCAGGGAAAGTAAGTATACGCGTTTTAGTCCATGCGGTAGCATCGTGGTAGACTATCTCCTCTTTCCATTCCGCGCTTTTCTTGAAGCGTACTGTAGAAAAGAATTCAGCAAGATTTTTGCGTTTCTGTTCCGGCCATAATTCGAAACGCTGTCCCATAAAAGCAAGTGCGGCTATTCCGGCAATAGCTTTGGGATCATGACTTTTGGCTGATCTATAAAAATTCACGGCAGGGTAACGGAAATTACTTCCGCTGGAACATATCAGAGCAGTAACGAATTTATTATACGGCATATTAGTTTTTACCGCATCCCGGATCCAGCGATGGTAGGCCTGAACCGCGTTAGGCCAGAGATTGACAGGGAATTCAGACTTGACCCGGAGAATGTCACTGTATTTCATACTCCAGTAGTCTGCGAACGATTCAGATTTAAGCAAACGGTCTATCAGGATGCTGCGTTTATCGTTCTTCTTCGACTTTATGAATTTTTCGGCAAGTGTTGCGTCTGGCGCTTCTCCGGTAAGATCGATGCATATGCGGCGGACGAATACTCCGTCAGAGCATAACGGAGATGGTTTGATTCCTCTGCTTTCCCATAGTTTTACAAACTCCCGGTCGATGCCATTTTGTTCTACAAACGTTCCTCCGGTATAGCAGTCAGAGGCGGATAGCCGCATAAAGGCTGAAAGCATAAGAAAGATTCCAACATAGCCAAGTCTCATAAACAACTCCATTATATTTGCACGCAAAACGCTGCCGAGCCAGTATTTATTGTGCCTTGACCCCAAAAAAATTAATTTATAAATTACATCCGTAACATGAACTATACTTTGAATGGGAAGAAATTCAACTTTTTGCGTGATGATGCCAAATGCTTTGGCTACCAAGGGTAATCATGAATTTGCAAAAGAGCAAAAACAGCGTTGGCAGGGCACGATAAAAAGTTAATATTTCAAGCATTTAAAGTATAATACAAAAATAGAATGAAGAATCTTACAGATGGACGAGGATTTTTCGCATCTTGTTTTCAATTCTTTAGTCCCGGTTTCAATGGCCAATTCGCATCAGCGTGTGAAAGCGATCTCCAGGCGAGTCATGGCGGCGTAGACATTTTCTCACATGTTCAATAAGTTCGGAATAGAGTTTACGCAACGACTTCGCCATGACCACGATTCTTCGCAAAAAAACATTTAAGTTCCGTCAAGGCTTTGGAAAATGATATTTTCCTTGCATAATTTTATTTAGCCTGGTCGCGTCAGCGCCCGCCAGGTGTACCATGCAGGCAAGAATCATTTTCGCAATAAGTTCAATTAGAGAAGTAAGTAGGTGACGGCGACGAAAGCCTTTGCCATTGGTATGATGGATTTCGCATTTCTGTAACTATGTTTTTGATTATTGACTTATCAGCTCATGTGGCTATATTTATAGAAAGAGCCTAGAGTATTGTACTGACGCAAATATGCAAAGTCATCGCTTACAGGGGAGAAATGTAATAATGTGTAGGTTTGACCCTTCGATTATGGGGAGTGTATGAATCCGTTTTTTTTGATAGCTCTTTTGTTGATTTTCAGCTTGATCGCCAGTAAGCTTTCAAGCCGTTTGGGCGTACCCGCGTTGCTGATGTTTCTAGGTATCGGTATGATGGCTGGCTCTGATGGTATTGGCAGTATATATTTTGATGACGCGACCTTGACTAACCACATAGGCACAGTGGCGCTGGCATTTATTCTTTTCTATGGCGGATTCAGCTCCAATTGGCAACGTATGCGGTCAATAGTATACCGCGGAACAATTTTAGCTACAATAGGTGTAGTACTTACCGCTGCGCTGGTCTCGGCTTTCGCGTATTTTGCAGTGAAAATGTCATTGGGCAGCGCCCTGCTCGTCGGAGCAATTATTTCATCGACCGACGCGGCCGCGGTATTTTCCATCCTGCAAGGCAAGGGTATCGGGCTCAAGGGCGATCTGGCGCCGTTACTGGAGCTGGAATCGGGGAGCAATGATCCTATGGCTATATTCTTGACGATAACGATATTACAACTGGTGATGCGTCCGGATGAGGCGTCGGTAACCATGCTGGTAATCGGTTTCATTCTGCAAATGTTAGTTGGAATATGCTTCGGGATAGGCATAGGCAAGCTGGGAGTAATGATTTTCGATCGCATCCGGTTGGAGTATGAAGGTTTGTACACGGTTCTAGGCGTGGCGCTGGTATTCCTCACATATGGCGTAACTGACATGTTCAAGGGTAATGGTTTTCTGGCGGTTTATATTTGCGGAATCGTTATGGGGAACGGTAAATTCATGTACAAACGCGTAATTGGACAATTTCACAACAGTCTTGCCTGGTTTATGCAGATAAGTATGTTTTTGATATTAGGGTTGCTGGTATTTCCTTCACAACTGCCGGGAGTGGCATGGAAAGGTATCGCTATCGCCTTATTTCTGATGTTCATAGCGCGTCCGCTGGCGGTTTACATCTGTATGCTCAAGAGTCGTTTTTCATTTGCAGAGCAGACGCTGGCGGGGTGGACAGGACTGCGCGGCGCGGTCCCGATCATTCTAGCGACATTCCCTTTAATGGAAAAATATAGTGAAGCCGGACTATTGTTCAATCTGGTATTCTTCATCGTACTGGCGTCAATACTTATTCAGGGCAAAACATTGATGTTCGTAGCCCGGATACTGAACGTGGATGAAATAATTGAGCGTCCGCCGGAGTCTCCCTTGGAATTAAATCCTGAGTCTGGTACTGATAATGAGACTCGCGAGATACCAATCCGGGAGAATTATATCTCGGTAAATAAGCAAATTCATGAGTTAAAGCTGCCAGATGAGGTCAGAATATTACTGGTACGCCGGGGACGTAATTTCATTACGCCGCGGGGCAACACCAGAATCAACCCGGATGACGTCCTTCTTGTTTACGGCACGGATAAAGAATTGCGGGATGCGGAAATACGGCTTGCCAAAGAAATTCAGGAACCTGAAGACAACGCGGAATCGATTGAAATCAGTGTTTCCACTCCGCAAGTTTCAGTTGAATAAAATCAATGATCTGCTGCTGTTCTTTTTTGCCGTCGCCCTCGACGGTGAAAGGCTTGTCGAACTCAAAATATACTTCTTTATCACGCTTAATGGGACCTAAGTCTTTAAAAAAGCTGCCATTGGCGAGAAAATCCGTTTTCAACGCAAAGGGAATAACCGGCACTCCGGCGCGGCGGGCAAGCTTGATGCCAATGGTATTGAATTTTTTGGGATCGAATTCGGCCGAGCGGGTAGATTGAGGAAAAAGAACTATAGATTTACCGGAATTCAGGGTTTTTATACCTTCTTCCATCACTATTTTCAGATCATCGCGAGGATTGGCTCTTCCGACGGCGATAGCTCCAAGAGAGCGCATGATGTCGCCGAAATAAGGCATTTTCAACAAACTTTCCTTGATTACAAAAGTAAAATCGCGACGTGGTCTGGCAATGGCGTGAAAAATTGCGGTCTCAAGTAAACTCATATGATTACCGATAAGCATGGCCGGTCCCTCGAAAGCGGAAAGGTTGTTGAGACCGCGCAAATGCACTTTGCCGCCACTTTTTTCGATCAAGCGGATATTTTTATTGGACTGTGATATCTGGCGTTCAGCAGTGAGTTCGCCGCGTCTGCCATATTTTCCGGTCTGGTAGAAAACAAAAAAGTTTCTAAGATAAAACGGCCATCTGGAACCTAATCCGATATATTTATCAAAAAAATCGCGTTTGCTGTCGGCGGGCGTATCATAACTATCGCCGGGAAATAAATTCTGCATATATCCGCTGCTATCCGAATTACAACCGGAAATTATATAAAAAACCGGTTCAACGGCGTTCCTTTTTAGATTTTTACAATACCATTTAACTTCCTGTGCCGCGCCACTTGCGGCAAGGTAAATAATATAAACTTGCAAGCAGATAATTACAAATATCTAACGGAAAAAGCATAAAAATAGAATATTTATTTATTTTATGGGATTATCTGATTCCGGAATTTTCCATAACACAGGCAGATTTTTATGACTTGCGGCAGCGGCGAGCGGATAATTCCAATATGGAGCGTAAGATATTGAACGCAAACCTTTAAGCCGCATATAATCACCGATCACTTTTTCCGGATCATCACCCGCGATAAAGCCGGTATTGACTCTTTTTAGTTTACGGAATAATATCTGATTGCAGGCGCGATACTCACAAAGTTCAGCCACCAGAACATATACTTTACGGTGGTTTAACGTCTGCTTTACAGTAACATTCAAGTCAGGGGCAACAATGATATTCTCAACGGAATAACGCGGATAAAACTGCCCGGAACGCGGATCTCCGGTCATGAATTCGCCGTCGCGAAAAAATTCCATGAGCATATACACAGGGCGGTTTCGCTCATCTACCGGAAATACCAGTACGGTATGGTATCCGGCGAATCGCGCCAGTCCGGCGATAAGTCTCACTTTGTCGTTAAGTGAAGCCGAACGCTTGTTCCAGACGTCTATCAGGGTGGCGATTGGAGTTTGGCTGTTGTCCTCTTTCACCTCATGATTTACTACCGCGAAAATATTCTGCAAGGCATTATCGGGATTACTGACAATCTGATTATAAATTTTTTCTAGCTCTGCAATATCTTTCCAGTAAAGAAAGTCCATATCGCAAAATCCAGAATTCAAGGCGTTAGCGCTAAGCCGTACAGCACGGAACAGACGCAGATAATCAAGCGGCGGCAGATTGACGTGCGCGTTTCCGCTCATTCGACGCGCCAGCAGCAGTGATCTGGGCATATCCCCACATTTGACACATTCCATCCATTGGCGGGCAAAGCGGGCAAGCGATATGGAAGAATCGGATTCAGACGTGGAAATGGCAAAAAAGCGGGCTCCGTGTTGACGGAGCAGGTCAATGCCGATTACGCCCAGACTCATCGCGACAGCGCAGATGAGGATCAGCGTTTTTGTCATCGTTTTCCTGATGTGGATATTATTCTTTTCATGATGCTTCATATTATAATATAGCGCGGAGGCGGTTTATGTCCAGTAACCGGGTCAGGGTTTTCCGGTTACGGAATCGTCTGGCTGGCGGCGTGTACCGGAAAAGCGTACTTTGCGGTACTGATTGATAGTGGTGCGGACATTAGGGGGAAGGACGTAATCCTGTTCGATACGCGCCAGCCATTCATCGACGGTTTCACCGGGAGCACGTACGGTGTTGTATTTTTTCGCAATGGACTTTTCCATTTTCAAAAAACCCTTACGCAAGACTTTGACATTACCGGGCAGGAGCGTATCGGCATCAATCATTTTTCGCCGTTTACGCATGTGTCTTATCATAAAAACAAGTACTCCTATCAGCAGTATGCCGGTAACAGTTGCCCCGAAAGGCTGGGAAATAAATTCCACAGTAAGCTCAAACAAACCGGAACTCAGATTAATTATCGCCCTGGCAATTACACCTCGGCGGAGCAACGCCAGAGTTTCCCGTAGGATCAGCGAAAGACGATCCTGAAGACTTTCAAAACTGCTCCATTGCCGTTTCGCGCCAGTGGAGACGCCGTCCGGCGGGGTGGGCTCTACCAGTATCCATTGCTGTTTATCGCGCGGGAAGGCTTCGAGCCAGGCGTGAGCGTTGCCGATACGGCTGACGTAATATCCGGCGGGATGTTTTTCTTCGCATATGAATCCGGTTACATATCTTGCGGGAATGCCCTGTCGGCGCAACAACAAGGTCATAGCCGAGGCGAAAAGTTCGCAATGTCCTTTGCCCGCGTGATGTAGAAAGTTTAGAACGGGGTCGCCTCCGCTTTCGTTTGTAACACCGAGGCTGTACTGAAATCGTGAATTAAAATACAAACTCAAAGTATTGATTATTTCGGAATCCTTGAGCTCACGCCCGGCATAAGGGGCAAATACTTTCTCATAGAAATTATCCAACCCGGCTTCGATTTCCGGCGGAACTTGCAAATAGACGTCTTCCTGCACCTCTGCTTCCTTTTCCGGCAGAGGCCAGGCGGCGTTCTGGTTTATTTTACGGACAAAGCAGGCATAAGCACCTTCGCGGTTCCATTCGCTGACGGTTACGGAGCCGTCGTAATCGCACTGTATGCGGTTGGCGATAATATCAATCTGCCGGAAATTCCCGGGCAGCAAAAGGGTATCAGTTGAAAACCGCCCGTCGGGAAACACGTCTAGTTTGAGCATATCAACGTCAGAGGCGCCGGAATCGAGTGAATATGAATTATATGCGATCATGCCGCCGTGTTCTTTTACATTGAATACGGCTCCGGCTCTGTCCTGTTCCTGCCATTGTCCGGCACTGTAGCTTACGTAAGCTTTACCACGCATATATCCGGGCGGAGCGGCGGAGCGCACCCGGAACAGGATAACATCAAAATCCTTGCGCAATTCCGGGGATATGGTGATATTCAGGTCGACTTTTTTATTGAAGCTTATGCGGGACATATGCTGATGAAATCGTTTTACGCCAAGACGCAGCAGATAGTTTTCAAAATTCCTTACCAGCCGTTCGTTTTTTGCGTAGAAATACATAGCGCCGGAAGCCATTGCCGGTATGGTTATCAGCACGATAACTCTCAAGAGCCGCACTTGCAACCGCCCCTCACGCTTAACTTTCCGACGTGACAGGGACGTCCAGTAAAAAACTCCCGCCAGTACAAAGGCAAATTCAATAAACACTATTACAGTATATGTACGGAGAAAATGCAGCATCAACGGCATAAACGAAGGCAAACGCTCTCCGACCACATCGGCATTGAGCACATCCCCGCCGAACATCATACACACAAGCATACACGCAAGGATTATCCCGAAACCGCGCGGGTGTGGTTTGAACAACGTGATACAGATGGACAGATACAGCAGAAAAGGAACTAGAATATTGGGGTAGAAGAATATACTTATATAGCCCAGCCGGTTATCCCGCATAGGAAAAGCCAGATTGAACAGCGCGGCGATGGTGATGGAAGCGACCAGGCTGTATATGATCGAACGGTCGCTGTATCGTACCGGGCGGC
>JAFGXT010000287.1 GCA_016936495.1 Victivallales bacterium | reverse complement strand
TGGAAAGTGCCGCATTTTGAAAAAATGCTCTGTGATCAGGCACTGCTGGCCATGGCATATACTGAAGCTTTCATGATAACCGGTAAACCGTTGTACCGTTCCACCGCTGAGGATATACTTAACTTTGTCCTTCGTGATATGAAATCACCCGACGGCGGTTTTTATTCAGCTTTATATGCCGATGAAGATTACTACTTGTTTTCGATCAAAGAATTGCGTAAAATACTCACGCCCGGAGAGCTTGAACTGGTTGGAGACCTCTATGGCGTCAGACCAGAAGGCAATTTTAAACCTGAAACCGGAAGCAATACCCGTAAACTTAACATAATATATATGAATTCCACCCTGCACGCTCTCGCCGCACGGCTCAATACCTCTGAAAATTTCCTCCGGGCAATGGATAAAACCATTCGGAGCAAAATGAATAATTATCAGCGTCAGCGCAAACGTCCCTTTGCCGACAACAAAGTCCTGACTGGATGGAACAGTCTCATGATCGTTGCATTGCTCAAAGCCGCCAACGCCTTTTCCAATGAGGAATTTAAACACGCCGCTCTGGAAAATGCCTCTTTGCTGTTGAATAAGATGTTTATGCCCGATGGCAGCCTTTGCCGGGCTCTTATCAACGGACAGCCACAGGAACATGGCGTACTTAAAGACTATGCTTATACCATATGGGCTCTGCTGGAACTGTATAATTCCACCTTTGATGGGAAATATCTGGCGCGCGCGGAAAGCCTGACCGATTATACCGAACGCTTTTTTGGTGATTCTGAAAATGGCGGGTATTTCGACAGCTCTACCGAGTCTGAATCCCTGATAATACGCCCCCGGAATGTATTCGATGACGCCATTCCATCCGGTGGCACCACTATGATGCTTAATCTGCTTAAACTCGGCACGCTCACCGGTAATCTCAAATATATAGCTCTGGCGGAGAAAGATGGTAATTCCATGGCGGCTGAAGCCACTCAGTCTCCTGAAAATACATCTATGATAATGAATTCACTTATGTATGCCCAATCTCCGCCATGGCAGGTCGTCATCGTTGGCAGAAGAGGGCAGAGCGACACCGAGGATATCCTTCAGGCGTTTAAGAGATCATTCACTCCTTTTACCAGTGTGCGTTATTTTGAGGCGGATAGAAGCGGACTTGCCGCCGACGGCGTTCACCGTATGCAGAACGCCGCCTGCACCGTATACGTTTACCGAAACAAGGTGCGCCTGCCGCCTATGCACGACTTGACTCAGATCAGCAAAATACTGAATCTTAAACACAAATAAAATTCCGTATTACGCATTGCCGGATATCCGGGAGATGAATTCTTCCAGTAATTCAGCCCATTTCGCATATCCGGCGATGTTCGGGTGGCTGAAATCGTAAAACATCTTGCGGCTCATGCTACCGTCTGCTTCCAGTAACAGTTCTCCGGGATTGTGAAAATATATCCGTTCGCCGTCGACAAGGCGCTCGAGTATCTTGTTTACCGAGATTATTTTGCGGCGAACAGGGGTATCCGTCTCAGCGCCGCGTGGGAACAACCCTGTGAGGACGATGCGGGAGACTGGGCATAGACGCTTTATCCGGTTGAGGAGTTTCATCACACCTTTGCTTATTTCATTTTCCGTATATTCGTCGAGATTGTTGGCTCCGATCAGGAGAATGATCAGATCAGGAGATAGCTTATCAATGGCGCCATTTTCCACGCGCCAGAGCAAATGCTGTATATAATCGCCGCTGATGGCGAAGTTGAGAGTTTTATGTCGGTCAAAATGACGTTTCCATATTTGTGGTCTGCCCGTCCATTGCCAGCCGTAGAGGATGGAATCTCCGAGCAGGAGGATATCGCAGTCGCTGGAATTGGCAAGCTCAAGATGTTGGCGATGAAGTTCCTGCCATTCTTCGCGGGACAGGAATGTACCGGTATTTATCAGCGGCGTGAGTGTGGAAGTCTTTTCCGGCTTGAGTTTTTCTCCGCGTGCGGTGTTGTCTGTGTTCATAATAATCCCGATTCATAAGTTGTACAACTTTACTCCCCGGAAAGTTGAGTTTCAAGTGCTTTTATGTGTGCCGAATGTGATATTTTCAGTGCGGGATCAGCATTTTGTGATAAAAATTTGTTTTATTATAAATACTGAGTAGATTTTATAAAAAAACGAATCAGGAGAATGTTATGTTTACGAATCCCCGCTGGCTTGAAGACGCTGTTTTTTATGAAATATACCCGCAATCTTTTTATGACACTAATGGCGATGGCATAGGCGATTTGCCGGGCGTTATTCAAAAGCTTGATTACATCAAATCGCTGGGCGTAAACGCTATATGGCTTAATCCATGCTTTGAATCTCCTTTTCAGGACGCCGGATATGATGTTTCGGATTTTCGTAAGGTCGCTGCTCGTTACGGTTCCAATGATGATTTGAAAGAACTTTTTGATCGCGCTCACGCCATGGGCATGAAAGTCATCCTTGACCTTGTTGCCGGACATACATCGGTTGAACATCCATGGTTTCAGGAATCCATGCAGGCGGAAAAAAACAAGTATTCAAATTATTATATATGGACTGACAACTGGACTGAGGGTGATGATAAATACAAGTTTATTAATGGTTATTCGCCGCGTAACGGCAATTTTATGATAAATTTCTTTTATTGTCAGCCGGCGTTAAACTACGGCTTCCGCGATCCCGATCCGGAAAAGCCATGGCAGTTGCCATGCGATCACCCGGATGTTATTGCCGTACGCGAAGAAATGCGCGATATTATGCGTTTCTGGCTGGATATGGGCGCTGACGGTTTCCGGGTGGATATGGCGTCGTCACTGGTGAGAGGTGATAATAAAGCTCAGGGCATAAAGGAGATATGGGAGGATTACCGGTCGTGGATGGATGAAAATTATCCCGAAGCGGTATTGGTTTCCGAATGGTCGCATCCGGCGGACGCGGTTAACGTCGGTTTCCACATCGATTTTATGGTGCACTTTAATCTGCCGGGGTACAGCTCATTGCTCAGGTGTGAAAAATATCGTGTTCCCAACTCTCCCTTTCCTGCGGGAAACAGCTTTTTTGATCGTGAAGGCAAAGGCGACGCCAAGTTGTTTGCCGATGAACTTCTCGGACAGCTCGAAGCCATAAAGGGCAGGGGATATGTTTCTGTTCCTACGGGTAATCATGACATCGGCAGAATTCGCCAGGGGCGCGATCTGGACGAACTCAAGGTTATCTATGCTTTTCTGCTGACGCTTCCAGGAGTGCCCTTTATTTATTATGGCGATGAGATCGGCATGGATTATATTGAGGGGTTGCAGTCTAAAGAAGGCGGTTACAACCGTACCGGAGCACGTACGCCGATGCAATGGGATAACTCCGCCAATGCCGGATTCTCTTCCGCAGCCGCTTCTGAATTATACTTGCCGGTGGATGCTTCTCCTGACAGAACGACGGTCGCTGCGCAGGAGCAGCCGGAAGATTCCTTGTTGAATACGGTCAGAAAGATGATAGCCATAAGGCGGACTAACCCGGCTTTGGCTTCCGACGGCGATTTTGAGGTCTTGTTCGCCGAAACCGGAAAGTATCCCTTTGTATATGCCAGAAGCCTGGCGGGAAAGAAGTTTGTGATAGCGGTAAATCCTTCCGGTAACATTGTTTCCGAAGATATTTCATGTTCCGGCAGCGCATTGACTGAGGTCTTGTGTTCCGGGTGCGCTGTGGAGGCGGTCGGGGATGTGTTCAGATTAAATATGCAGGCTGTCTCCTATGGAATTTATTCCATAGAATAAAAAAAGAAAAAATCTGTAAAGCAGTATAAACTCACCCGGCAGTGCCGGGACGGGATCCAGCGGCGGGACGCTGGTCGCCGCAGACGAAATGTATTAACCTGCAACTTATTGCAACTAGCTAAAGCCTGACATGTCAATAACATTTTTTCTGAGCGAGCGAAGCCATGCGGAAGAAAAATGTTATGGCAAAGGGTTTTGTTAGTGCCGCCGTGTCCCCGGTGGAATAACAGGATAATGTTATTTTTCAGTTTTCTCTGTTGTTTTTGAGCCTATGGCACGTTAGTTTATTTCAACTAACAAGGCGGAGGTTTCGGAAATATGTTTGAGGAAATTATTATCTGTATTTCTATGTCAGGGATTGCTGCTTTGTTTTGGTCAATTCCGGCAACCCGTCGGATGACCGGAGCCTGGTTGACCGCTTTGAAGACAGTCCCGCTGGGGTGTTTCACTACCGTTATTATTCCGATATTGATTCTCGAAATACTTGTATTTATCAATAATACGTGGGAATTATTTCCCGCACGTTATCTGAGACATGGTTTTTTAGGGATAGGCTTAAGTTTTGTCGGTTTGGTCTGCGGGGTTTCTCTGATAGTGTTTTTCGCGCGGTTGACGTGGCGGAAATATCACGCGGAAGGAAAACGTTCATGGTTGCCGTTCTTGTTTATATTTGTGATTTTAGGCGGAAGCGTTTTTGTACTGTCTTTTATGGTCAAGTTGATTCGATACAGCGATAATTCTGTAGAATACCATGGTGAGTGGACTGCATTTGTTTTACCTCAGGAGGGCGATGTCAATTTGGCGTTCGAACAGCGTCCCATACATCCTTTTCTCGCGGAATATGACTATCGGCTTTGCTTCAGACAGAATGGGAGAATTGAATATTATAATCTCAAGATAAATACCGGGGGACTAACCTTTTTCAATATTTACCGCCTTCAGGATGGCAGACTTTGTTTTGTCGATAAGGATAGCTGTTATATTGTTGATGCCGCCAGACGTGAAGTGTTGTACATTTTTAAATATCAAAGAAAGTTATATGCGGTTCCATATCCTCGTGAAAAATTCGATTCGTGGGCATGGAGCATGGAATCGGGTAAGATGATGTTCTATTACGGTACCCGGAAAATTGAGGCGGCACCTCTGACTGATGAACTGAAAGATAAGTCTTATTATGGTTGTATAAGCAATGATTTTTATTCTGCCGGAGAGAAACCGGAACAGCAAGTTAATAGATTTTTATTTCCTTGATTGTTTTTGAGCCTATGGCACGTTAGTTTACTTCAATAGATAACATATATGGGGAAATCATGGAGCAGGGAAAAAAGAAAAAACGCAAAAAAGTGGCAAGGCAGAGTGTTAAGACCGGGATGTCTCCGGGATATATGGCTTTTGTCGGAGAACAGAAGGTCGATCGCGTACGTATCGACATTATTCATTATGATGAAAATTCATGCCGCGAATTGACGGATGTATCACCTGAACAGTGTCGTCAGGCTGTAGCTCAACCCGGAGTAAGCTGGATAAATGTCAGCGGCATTCATGATACCGCCTTGATTGAAACCCTTGGCAAAGCTTTTGACTTTCATGTTTTAACCTTGGCGGATATTGTTAACACGGATCAACGACTTAAGGTGGAGGAATTCAAAAATTACATATTCATCGTTATGAAGATGTTAAGCTGCAATGATAGTAATTCTGAACTGAATATTGAGCATGTGAGTTTGATTCTTGGACAAAATTATGTGATCTCTTTTCAGGAAACATTCGGGGATGTGTTCGATGGTTTGCGGGACCGTATCCGTTCCAGCAAAGGACGGATACGAACGATGAAAGCCGATTATCTGGCATATGCCCTGATGGACGCGGTGGTGGATAATTACTTTATCGCAGCTGAACGTATCGGAGATCGATTGGAAATTATTGATGACAGAATACTTTCCGATCCGCGCCAGGAGGATATGCGCGCTATTCATCTGCTGAAACTTGATATCCTTAATATGCGTAAAGCCGCCTGGCCTTTGCGTGAAGAGATAAGCACTCTCAGCAAGTATGAAGGACAGGATATAAAAACATCTGAAACCGCAGTGTATTGGCGCGACCTTTATGACCACACCATTCAGATTATCGACATGGTCGAGAACTTTCGCGAAATACTCGGTGGTATTCATGACACCTATTTATCCAGCCTGAGCAACCGCATGAATGAGATTATGAAAATGCTTACGATCATGGCGACGGTTTTTATTCCACTTACATTTATCGCCGGAGTATACGGCATGAATTTTGAGTATATGCCGGAATTAAAATGGCATTATTCTTATTTTGTGGTATTAGGTGTTATGTTTCTCATTACGGTTGGTATGCTTGCTTATTTCAGGCGTAAAAAGTGGATTTAAAAAGAAAAAAAGCCGCGAGGTAATACCAATTCGCCCGGTAGCGCCATCTTTCTGCGTCTTTTCCTGTATTTTTGGGAAATATTTCCATGTAAGGGGATTGACAACTGTGTTTAACTGTGTTATACTCTAAGTGTGTTGAACAGTGTTGTTAATTTAGGAGCATTGCCTTACTTGATGGAAATAGCAGAACATAAAGCCAAGTCGCATTTGATCATGCAGGATATAAATCGCATGATCAAGACCGGCGCGCTTGCTCCGGGGACGAAGATTATGAGCTTGCGCAAGCTGGCGGACGAATATGGTGTGGGCGTCAATGTGATGCGCCACGCCATGAAACTGCTTGAAGAGTCCAATCTGGTGGTCAGCAAACATGGCAGCGGCACTTTTGTAAATCCTTCCGCCAGACCCTCCGCCAATCGACTGGCGGGACTTATTACCAGTTACAAGCGCGACGACATAGAAAACTATTTCGAACCGCTGTTCGAAGCCGCTTCGGAAATGCGTGTCGTTCCCATGGTTGCCCAGGTAAGCTCCGCTTCAAACTGGCGGCAGACGGTTTCCGACCTGGTCAGCCGTAATCCAGATGAAATCCTGGTGGATATTGAAGCTAGAAACTTCCCGCTTGATGAACTCAAAGAGCTCTGCGCCGGTATTCCCCTTTGCTTCTGCAATCGCTGGGAATGGTATCCCGAACGCCCGGAGGATTACGGCTCTGCGGTGTTGACCGATTATAAAGAGGCTTACGCCGAGGGCTTGCGTCATTTGCTCAATAACGGACACCGCCGCATAGCTATTGCGGTAAGTCATCGCAAGTTGCGACCATTCAAGCAGAAAGAACTAGAATACGCCTTGAAAAGTAATTCTCTTTGCTTCGATTCTCCAGAAATACTGCTGATCAACCGCGAGGATGTCGAGGCATCGCCGGAAAAGATAGCCGCTATGCTTGATTCATATGCGCCGACCGCATTGTTTGCCCAGACCGATTATCTGGTCGCCCGGTTGGAAGAAATTTTCCCGTATATTGAACAAACAGAACGCATAGGCTTTTTTGATTTGCATTTTTCGCGGACAAGAAATCACGAATTCAGTTCTTTTAATTTGAGTTTCAAAGATGTATGGACCGAAGCTCTCGACCCCGAACAAAAAGGCGTACAATATCTGCGCCCGAAATTGATTGAACGACAAAATGTTAACAAACAGGCAATAGCCGTATGAGTTCGCAGGGAAAGGCATTTCGCCTTCGGCGACCAACGTCCCGGCGTTGGATCCCGTCCGGCGAGGCGCCGTTGCCAAGTATTGTTAAGGATTTTTCCATCCAACAAGTTGGCGGATAAAAATCCTTAACATAGTTGCCGCAGATATTGCTGCGCAATATAAAAAAATTTAATATAAAACGTCAATAAAAATGGAGAAGAAACAAAAATGAAGTCAGCAAAGAACTTCACGCTCATCGAACTCCTCGTGGTGATAGCTATCATCGCCATCCTCGCGTCAATGCTGTTGCCAGCCATCGGTAGAGCCAGAAATACTGCAAAGCGCATAAAATGTGTTTCCAACCTCAAGCAGATGGCTCTTGTTCAACTGAATTACTTCAATGATTATGATGATTGGTTGCCAAGTAGAGGAGGAACTGGTTGGATAAATATTATGAAAGTTGCTTATCCAGATGTTGTCCATGGAGATAAGCTGTGGAGTAAAAGTCGTTTTGGTCAACAGTTTTGGCATTGTCCGTCGGAGCGGCCAAATGATTGGAGTGACAGCAATAGCGGAGGGGCTTCAGATTATGGAACCAGTCATCGTTATTACCGTGATGAAAGTGGAAGTTCAGTGGGAAAACTGATGCTAAGTGCCAAAAATCCATCACAGAAATTTTCACATGGGGATATTCCATTTACTGGTCGTCCAACTCTTTATCCGAACCGTTTTACTACTCAGGGGATTCCGGTATCTAAAAGACATGACAAGCAAGTGAACCTGATGTTCTTTGATGGTCATGTATCTTTTATGGCATACGATCAATTATATCGCAGAGCGTGGGATGATAATTTTGGTGCTTTTAATGGTACTCCGGTTGCCGAGCGGGCTCCATGGTTTTAAAAAATAAAAATCGAGCAGGATATAATTTAAACAATGCAAAAGGCAGGTGATATGTTTGCCAAAGAAGATAACAAAATAAATATTCAAGGAGGTTGGAAAATGACAAAGCATGAACAAAAAACACTTGAAAGGAATAGCTTGTATTTTCAATACTGGAACAGGATTATGATTAAAGCGATGGGCGCACTGTTTGCAATTTGTTTTTCATTTACGGCTGTTGTGGGCGGTGAAGTTGTAGTGAATCAAACTTTTGAGCAAGACAAGCATGGCAGTCATGGAGGTTGGGCAAGAAGATATTTCTCCGATAAATGTTCTGTAATGGTTACGGAGGCGGTAGCATCGCCTGGCGAAGGCGGGCAAAAAAGCTATATGATTCAGAGGCATGAAGACGCAAAAAACGGCTGGCTGCATATGGGATTCCCCCGTGTCGAAGAGCCTTTTGAACTATCTGTCGATATAAAAGTTGAGCGAGGCACTGAATCTTTCTCATTGAGCATATTCAGTGATTGGAAAGCTTTCATTCAATTGAATTACAGCGGAGGTGAATTCAAAAATGGAGTAGGTCGTGGTCCGGGCAATTTACAGAGTATAACTCCCATTGATCCAGCTTGCTGGTATCGCGTAAAAATAACCGTGCCAAATAAAATCAGTGAGGCTACAGAATATAATCTTGTGGTTGGAAAATTTGATGAATCTGGTAAGCTTATGGATGTTAAAGAGTTCAATAATCTAGGGATATTTAAGGATTCCAAAGTAAAAGATCCTCACAGCTTTGTCAGTCGTCTGAAGATAGATATAGCTCCCGGTGGAGAAGTGTTGATAGATAATCTGATAATTAAAAAACTCTGAGTTTTATCGTATAAGCAATGAAAATATAATAATGAAAGGTCAAAGTATATGTGTAAACGTTTAGGTACTGTCTTTATAACGATTCTCCTGTTTTCTGCATCGGTGGCGCAAGGAGTCAGTTTGGATAATGTCAGTTTCTCTATAGATTTTGAGGATGGATTCACCCCTAAAATCGCAAAAGGAGAAGCTCAGCTGCAAGTAAAGGAGGGGGAGCCGGAGATAGTTACCGGTCGGGATGGAGGTAAGGCTATTAAGTTGCGTAATGGCTTGGATGCTTTAGGTTTTGTCATTAAAGGCAATCTCAATCCCGAGCATGGAGCAATTTCTTTCTGGCTTTCATCCGGCGGCAATTGGGATGGCTCAATGAGTAATTTATTGCAGATACTGTTTTATACCAATGGAGGAAACGACGCGCAGCGTATGGTTCTTCAAACCATCTGGCATCATCGCGGGCTATCAATGATTTCTTATAATCATGGTCGACTTATTGGCGGTTTCCCGCTTGGCGCCAATGCACCGAGAGCTCCGTTGTGGATGCATCAGGATCAAGCCAGTATTCTTCAGAAAGGGCAATGGTATCACTATTTGTATACCTGGCGTGAAGGACATATGGTCGTTTATCAGAACGGGGTCAAGGTTGCTGAACTTTCACATCCGGATTTACGATTCAGCAATCTTGGAGACCGGTTTTTTCTGGGGTGGCACCGTGATGATAAGGCGAAAGTAACAGACATGAACAAGGGAATTCTCTTTTTTGATATGAAGTGCGCGGCACGTGCAGTCCCATGTTCTGAGATACCCTGGGAGAGTCTGATTGCTGATTTTACCGTATTCAATACTTATGTGTTTGAGCATCAAGCTGCTGAGATCTGCAAGCATGGTGCTGTGGAATATGCGCGTCAGGCGGTTCCCAGTCCGGTGGAAATGTCCACCGCCTATTATCAGAGTTCCAGTACATGTGTAGTAGACGTCATTGCTCCAGCCAGTACTGACGCCGTGGGCGAAATATTGGTCAAAGACAGCTCCGGCAAGATTGTTAAACGCGATGCGTTCATTGTTCCCGGTAAGCTGCTTCAGGATAAGTTCAAAGTAGATATGAGTGCTTTGCCGGATGGCAATTATCAGGTTTCAGTTAAACTTAATACTGGATTTGAGACGCCGGGACGGAAATTTGAAAAAGTCAATCCAGAGTGGCTTGGAAATACTTTGGGGGCTGACGATGTGGTATTGCCACCATGGACTCCGGTTGAAGTTATCGCGTTGTCTGACGGCAAGGGTTATAAGGTTTCAGTCTGGGGACGAGATTACATGATGCGTGGAGCTTTGCCAGCATCCATTATCAGCCGTGGCAATGAGCTGTTGAACTCACCTGTTGATTTTCAGCTTGATGATAAGTCTGTATCATGGGGTGCGCCCCAAATACGGGAGCAATCACCAACCAGAGTGGTGTTGTCCAGCAAAGCTCAGGCGGCAGGCTACAACATTGAGGCTATTACCAGAATAGAATATGATGGTATGTTGTGGACGCAATTGAATTTTACCGCTCCTCAGGGACGTAAGCTCTCATCAATGGGAGTAACAGTGCCTATGGTAAAGAAGGCTTGCGTTTTTGCGCAATACCCAACCTTGCGCGATCTTTGGTTCCCGAAGAAAGAATCATTATTCGTCGGTTTTGACCGTAGTCCTTATTTGTTCATAGGCAATGATAATGTAGGAATTCAGTGGTTTGCTGAAAGTGATCAATGGTGGCATTTGAAAAATCCGGATCGGGCGCTGGAGATTGCACCGACAGATAGAGGCGGGGAAATACGTGTCCACATGGTAGACAATCCCATTATGATGCCGGAAGAGTTCTCCATTGCTTTCGGTATGATGGCAACCCCCGTACGTAAGCGCCCGAAAAACTGGCGTGGTTGGGGACAGCAGGGAAGAGGAGCTCAGGAAAATTATAATCCTATCTGGATAGGTTACTCCAGGACTTCAGTCGCTCCCGGCTGGCTGGTTCCGCGTGAAGTTGTAAAAGGCTACACTATGACTCTTGATCGAAAATCTGATATGGATGGGAGGAGGGGAGCACTTCCTTTCAGCTCCACCCTGTTCCTGGGGCCACGGCATTTTCAGGAACCTGATTTAAGACATTTCTTTCCTGAGATCAGACAGTTTTGGGATGAATGGCTGGCAGTCCCGCATGTTCTCAGGCTGGGTTCAAAACCAGGTTGGAATGAGATTCAAGTCAATCCTTCTCGCAGTTACATTGATTTTTACTGCTGGATGTTTGAGCGGATGTTTGCTAATACCGAGGCACGGGGATTGTATGTTGACGGTTATGCCGGAGTGCGTAAAAGTGCTAATATAGAATCTGGTTTCGGCTATATTGATCGTGATGGTTCTGTTAAGCCCACATGGCCGATTATGAGCGGGCGCGAATTATATAGACGTACTTCGGCTATCATGCTTCGTCATCGCGGCGATCAAGGCGCATACATCATACATCATGCTACTGTTATGATCATGCCGGTGCTCTCCTTTGTTAATGCTATCTATGATGGTGAATTTACAGGTTGGGGCGACATTGGTGAAGCTGTAAAGAAACACGGATTACCGGCCGGTCATTCCGAGGATCGTATTCGTGCCATTTTAAGCATGAACGCTTTCGGTCATGTTCCTTACATAGACTCACGAAACCTTTACCGTCTTATAAATCACGATGTTGACGTACGTTTTGGCGGTAAACGTCCTGAAGGCTACGCCGCCAGTGGACGAGACATGATTGCTCGTTATCTTCAATCGGATGTTCATGCTGTACAAATCCCCACTGCCTTTCTCGCTCGGGAGCTGCGTATTATCATGGATGATTGGGGAGTAGCCGAGCCCGGCGTTGAATTTCTGCCATACTGGGCGGAAAATCCCGCGGCGACAATTAGTGATAATGGACGTATAGGAGGTTATGTTAATCGCAATAAGGGAACGGCACTGCTTATTGTTATCGGAGGAAGTGGTGGCTCTCCATCTCGTACGCTTGACGGAGTACGTGGAAGTAACAGTTCTTCTGAGATAGTTCTTGATCTAAATCAATTCGGTTTTGTACCTAGCGGATTCCGTGCCTTTAATGCCGAAACCCGACGGGAATATCCGGTCAGCGGTAATCAGATCAGTTTGTACCGGGCTCCTGGCGAGTTGCTGTTTTTGCAACTGGATAAAGCAAACCCCGCTACGCGTCCGGTGGCAGTTATGCCCAAACCGCTTACTGCCGCGAATCTACCTATTGTTCCTAAGTCTGACATGACTCCGGAAAACGTAACCTGGATGGCGGCGGGAGTAGAAAATCCTACGGCTCCGGCGTTATACTTTACCGGAGCTCCGTTTAAGAAAGACAGTGAACCTGACGGTTTCCGTGGTATTGTCTGGGGCGAGCAGATTGAGAATCTGGAAGATTTAGACTTGGTTACTACTACGGAATACGGAGTTTCCTTTTACACTAGAAAAAATGACAATAAGCGTTTTGAGAAAGTTCCGGTAAACGCTGTATATTATGGATTCTATAAAGGACGTTTTCAATCGGCTCTGTTGAGGGATGATATAAAACGGGGGACTGAGCCTCAAAAGGCATTTGATGATCTCAAACAGGCAGTTTTCTCTCGTTATGGCGAAGGACGTCCACGTAATACATATGCCTGGGGAGAAGAATATCTCTGGCAGGGTGAAAAAACAGAAGTCTATCTTGGACGCGATTCCAATTATGGAAAAGTGTGGTTGCTTATAAACAAGCGGGTAAAGTGATAAATGAACAAAAGCCTCACTGGATAGTATCTGGTGAGGTTCTAGGAGACTTTATATGTTGAAAGCTTTAACTTATGCTTTGTTGGCGATGCTGGTTCTTTACTCATCGCCACTCAAGGGCATTGATTTGGATGATGTGAGTTTTTCCATTGGTTTTGAAAACGGTTTGACGCCGGAAATAGCCAAAGGGAAAGCGCAGCCGATACGCAAGTCGGGTAACCCTGAATTTGTGCCGGGTCGTAATGGTGGTAAAGCTTTGCGGCTTGTCAATGGCAAGGATTGGGTCGAGTTTGCCACGGCGAAGAATCTGAATCATAAGGAAGGTACTATCTCATTTTGGCTTTCAGCAGATAACTGGGATGGTTCAATGTCTGCTCCGATTATGGCATATATGCATTCTTCGCGGGGAGATACTCAGTTTGTAATCCAGAAATACTGGAATTTTAAATCATTGGGAATTACTTTGTTCCGTCGCAACGGTAAGACGGTTAGAGCTTTCCCCGATTGTCGGTCGTCATGTGCTCCGCTTTACAGTGCGGATGATTTGGAGAATGTGCTGAAAAAGGGCTATTGGTATCATTATGTAATTACCTGGCGCGACGGCTTTATGGC
>JAFGXT010000286.1 GCA_016936495.1 Victivallales bacterium | reverse complement strand
GTCCCATTATGTATGGCCGGATCGTTTCTTTAATATCACAGTCATCCAGCCAAAAAGCCATCGGTTCGTTGAAATAGTTATTGCCGACTACTTCATACACCATAGACTCGTGAGCACTGATATATTTCCAAAGTCCCCGCCACGCATTGATATTCAGATAAATCATTTCCTTTATATACATGGTGTCATCCTTAAGCAAATAAACCATATACCCGTTAGCCACTTTGTCATCATCATAGAAAACAGCAATAGAAGTATCTTCAACGTCCCAACGCCAATATTCGCCCCATGCAAGGTCATTACGCATCAGGCAGCCATGTGTCTGAGAGGCAAATTTATTATGAAGTTGTTTGAGTTCAGGACTATCAATGCTGACGCGACGAACACACCCTCCCCCATTCATCTTTTTGGGAAGCTGATTGTCTTTTATGCGGAATGTCATTTTATCAGAAATCACCTCCCAACCGCGATAGCGGTATAGAGGAATTGAAAAAGGATATAGAATTGCCAAAGATTCCCCTTCTGAACGCATTGTTTCAAGGCTTTCCCGCATCAACCGGGACATCAATCCCTGTCCAGTATATTCCGGGTATGTCGAGACGCTGGTGACAAAGCCAATCTTACAAACAGTCCCGAAAATATTCATTTTCAGAGGATAAACGGCAAACTGCGACGCTAGATTCTGCTGATCAAAGCAACCGATGACGCGCGCCTTTTCAAGAACGGGTAATTTAGACTGACGGATATCTTCATTCTCCCAACCGTAATCCAAAAGCTGTTTTTCCGTAACCTGAAAAGCATAGCGGAGCAAATCATTATATTGCTGCAAATGCTCCTGAGCATTAAGTTTTCTTATCTCCATAACTCACACACTTTATCCTGAATATTTAAGCAGAAATGTCTTATCTCGCCAGCAATTTCAAGTATACAATGTGTTTACAGATATTGCAATCAGTCTATGGCAAAAAGACACTCAGGAATGCGGACATTAATTGACCGGATTCTCGTCGAATTATCGCTCATGCCGGGCATACGAAAAAAGAGCCCTCCGCGGGGAACGGAAGGGCTCAGTTCAGAAGGGAAAAGAACAAAAAACAAAACTTTCTATATCTTTTATAGACTGGTAATTTTGCGCTTTGTTCCATCATTTCACAACTTTTTTTGTTTTTTTATTCCAATTTAGGCTTTCTTTTTCTTGAAGGCTTCATTTTTTATTTAACGCGACTATAATATACTAAGAGGCAATAAAATTATCGGCAACTTGGAATATTATGTTGAAATTATTTGTAATATTGATAGCCATGAGCATCTCCATCGACACTCTGGCGTTAAATTGCGTGGTCTGCCATAAAAAGATACGCGGAAAGTATCTGCTGGTAAACGACAAAGCCTATTGCAGTCAGAAGTGCCTTGACTCAACCATCCCTGTATGTGCAAAATGTGGCAAATCCTTGCGTAAAGGCTACTATAAACGAGGCGATCAGCTTTACTGTGCCGATTGCATATCTTCCACCTGGCCTAAATGTTCCGGTTGCGGCAAAGCCTCAAAAAGCGGAACGGTATTCCGCTCCACCCGGGATATGTTTTTTTGTCCGGAATGCTCCCAATTGCCAAAATGCTTCTCCTGCCTCGTCCCGGCATACAAAAGTAAACAGCTTGATGATGGCAGGACAATATGTCTGGAATGTTCTAAAACATCAGTGCACGACATGGATGAGGCGGAAGAATTATTCAACACCGTACGCGCAACCATGGAGAAAGCGTTTAATCTGGACACAGATCATCGCATACGCCTGAGAATGATCGATCTTCCTGCGATGCAAAGACGCTCTCCCGGCTATGCCCACGGTATTGAACTGGGGCTGTTCGTATACGACGCCACCATCAAGACTGTGATAACCAATCGTCTCACTCTGGGAGGAAACAAGGAAGAAAAAACTACCTACCGCGAGAACGTCTCCTATACTATTTTTTTCCTGACCGAAACTCCTCGCAAAAAACTCATTGAAGTATTCGCGCACGAGCTCGGACACGATTTCCTCCAGGAATATTATCCGGGAATAAAATCATTAAAGATCAAGGAAGGATTCTGTGAACTTTGCGCCTACCTTGCCAATATTGAGTTCGGGCAGTCGGAAATGAACATAAGAATAACGCACAATCCCGATCCAATATATGGCGACGGCTTCCGCATGATGTATGACTTATATCAGCAGGATGGCTTAAGCATGGTCAGAAGATTCCTGCGTCAGAACAGCAATTAAAAAGACCGGGGTCAAACCTACACATTATTACATTTTTATCTCTCGTGAGCAGTCCACAAAATACACAAAAGGACACAAAAAAGAATAATATTGCGTAGCACGACAAAGTCGAAACGCCCGCCACGGACAAGCCGGAGCGGACGCTGGTGTTATATACGGATTTTATTCTTTGTCGTCAGTCTGAGGAGCGGGTTTACGTCCTCCGCGTTCTCCGCGGGCGTGATGTTCACCTTGCTGACCTGCACGTGCTTTACGAGCGGCGCGTAATTCTTCCGGGCTGACCTTACCGTCTTTATCGGCATCAAATTTTTCAAAGAACTCAAGAGTGGCCGCTTGCAATTCTTCTTTAGAGATAACTCCGTCATTATTTTTGTCGGCAGTTCTCAAGATCATGGCGTTGGTGTTGGGCATGCGTGCATTGCCTTCTCCGCCGCGTTGCATTCTACCGCGCTGAGGTTGACCTGCAGGATTATCGCAATCCTGATCATTTCTCTGTTGCAAGCCGTTGCGCCGACGTTGAGCCATTTTTTTCTGCATTTCGAGCAATTCGGCTTTGGATATTTTACCATCTTTATCCTTGTCCATAGCCATGAATCTTTCTTTCTGGCGCTTTTCGCGTTCGGCCTTGACCTGTTCCTGTTTTTTCTTCATAACGGCGTCCCGGGCGGCGGCAAACTGTTCATAGGTGATAGAATCATTATCTCCGAGTTTGGCTTCTTCAATGATCTCGCCAATGATGTTCGCACGTTGCAGATGTGGTTTTTTGCTGTCTTCTTCGGGGTTTGCGAAAACGCCACTTATTGCTGCTGCCGCCATCAAACATACTGCACCGGTTTTTGTCAGAGTTCTCATTTGTGAATCTCCATTTTGTTGTTATTGGTTTAGTCTATCATGCAGACGGATATATTTCAAAGCACTTAGCGTGCCATTATACGCAAGTCATTCATTAACAACAATATTAAAAGCATCATGCAACAATATTGCGCACCCGGAAGCACCACACTGCGCAAATCTTGCGCAGCAAAAGAGCATAAGGACACAAAAAGCAAACCGCCCGCGAGCAAAAGCCAGCGAGCGGTAATGAAAAGTGTACTGATTCAGATTTTTTAGATAAAAATATCGACAAGCCCGGCTGGAATTATTTGATTTTCATTAATACCTATTTTAAGTTGAGAAAACAAACCTGTGAAACTTCGTTGAACATTAATAGACAATATTTTCTCTTCTTTTGCCCGGTTGGCAATCACGATAAATTCGGGTGCATCATGAGGAGTGGCATAAAGCGCATCAACATGAATGCTGAAATCATGATCAACTACTCTT
>JAFGXT010000285.1 GCA_016936495.1 Victivallales bacterium | reverse complement strand
TTGGACACGTGCTGTCTTGTTTTTATTGCTATTATTGCTGGATCGCATGGCTTTCAAGCATATTTTTTCATAAGTTCTTGCACGGACTGAAATTCTGTGCTATTATCCAAACTGCTTTTTAGAAAAGCGTCGAGCAACGGTTCAAACGAAGGACAGTTGCCCCGACTTTTCTCTAATTTGGGCTGTTCGGCAAGCATGTCGAACGGCTTTCTTTTTGTTATACAAAGACTTACGTCGCTTACAACCCGGTTCAAACTTAGTGTTTCCAGCAAATCGCGTTTTAGGGTAGTGTTTGAACCTTCCCACAGATTCGCCGCTTTTTGGCTAAAATCGAAGATTTGAACTGCACCTTCACCTCTGGCCGGATCGAACCTTTGTACTGTTTCAATAGATCGGTCTAAATCGGAGAGTTCTGTCTTTAAACTGGATGACTTGGATTCAAATATCTGCTGATCAATGATACCGCCAAGATAAGCGTTCAACAGTTTTTCCTGCATCCCCTGAACTTCGCTCTTTCTTTTATTGAGGGTCTTTCGCTGTTTTGCGGTGGTCTCACCAATATTTGTGAATGCGGCGGTTAATGCTTTACGGAACCAACCAGCATATATAGGAGCAAGCCGCAGTGTTTGAAAGTCCTTAACAACGGCATCTTCAAGATCCTTCGCACGCCACCTTACCTTTGGATGATCAGAGTCGGGATTGTTATTTGCACAACGATAGTATATATGCTCATTGACTCCACCATTTTTGAGCTTTTTGCGGATTACTTCACCAGTCATTGCCTGACCGCAAAAAGCACATCTGAATAAACCGCCCGACAGGGGGATATTCGTTTTACTGATTCGGCGGTTCTTGCCGTTGAGAATTTCCTGACATGTTTCAAAAGCCCGCCTGTCAATGAGGGGCTGGTGCTTGCCGGGGTAAAGTTTACCTCGACGGCGAATCTCACCAATATAAAAACGATTGTTCAAGATATATGACAAAGCCGTCCTGCCGAATTTCGGCTGACTGGGTCGATAGGTATGTCCTTCTTCATGAAGTTTCTGAATGATATTTTTGAAGGTCATGCGACCTGTAGCATATAGCTCGAAAATACGGATTACTGTTTGTGATTTTTCAGTATGCGGCTGAACAGGCTCATTTTTATCAGGGCAATTGACATATCCATAGGGAGCAAGTCCTGTCGGCCAGCCCTGTTTTACTTTCTCGTCCATCCCCTTGAGCACTTCGGAACGAAGATTATCACTGTAATACTGAGCGACTGCGGCCATGACATTAAATGATAATGCTCCGGCGGCACCGGGACCAAATTCATTGTCGATAAAAAGCAGTTTGATTCCAAGTGTGTCTTCCAATTCCTGAAGTCTGACTGCATCACGCATGTTTCGGCAAACACGATCAAGTTTATGGCTTAAAATCGCTTTGATTTTCTTGCTTTTTGCGTTGCGTTTTACCCATTGAAACATTTTGTTGAAAGCGACTCTTTCTGCTCCGCGTTTGGCAGATTCTGCAACAACAAATTCCTCTACGATATTCCAATCTTCCCGCTGGGACCTATCTCGCATTGCTCGGAGTTGAGCATCAATAGAATACCCTTCACGCTGTTCACGGGAAGATACACGAGCCCAAACAACTATATTCATGGCAAATTACTCCCTTTGCATTTCAATCAATACTTCTGCCATCCTTTTTACATTCATCAGGATTTCGATGGCTTCTTCATTAGATAAAACACGACTGTATGCCTTTGACCAGACTTTTCTGGTTTCAGTCAAAAGATCTTCGGATATCCACTTTGCACAGTAAGGTGCTGACGTGGGCACATCGTCAGATTCAGTATGCTTATCTAATATTCCAGTAATTGCCATTATACAGACATTCTTTAGGGGGCGCAACTGTAATTTTTCGATGACTGTTTTTTCATTTTCAGATCATCGTTCCATCAAAGGTATCGAGGGATTTGAAGAACCAATACATCTCCGAATGACACCCCGTCAAATTTCGGACAAAACAGACGAATGCCGGGATAAACGGACGAAATCGCTTTTTGTAACATCCGCTAAAATAAGAGGTTAAATCGTCCGATTTGAGTATCAATCTCTTTGACACAGGTATTCGTCCGCATTTCGTCCGTATTAAGTCCGCCATTTAGTCCGCTCCTTTGGACGAAATCGGTTCAATGATTCGGGGGTTTCCACGTCCTCTGAATTTACGGGTTTTCACGAATCCTTTGTGTTCCAGTTCGTCCACCAACTGCTGAATCTGTCGCTTGCTGGTGACTCCAAGAAGTTCCCCTGCGTTGGAGATATTGAGTCCGTAATTGTTTTCGTTATAATGCTGTCGGACAATTATCAGCAGTTGTTTTGCATCTGTTGAGAGCACCGCCAATGGAGTCTCCTCGGAGGTCAGTAACTGCTGTGTATCTTCAGGGCTAAAGTCCCAAACTTTGGAAAGCGGTGGCCGGATCTTGACTGGTACGGCTCCCCAAAGAGAGTTATAGACGATAGCAGTTGCCGGTTGCAGCCGGGTAATCTGACGACCATCCCCGATAAAATCGGCGGCATAATCTATTTCTCGATCTGAATTATGCAGAAATATCTTGGTGTTGGTGTTTTGACGAATGCTGGCCGAATCCCGTGAGAAATCTTTGATGCTCTGGCTCTGGATATTCACATAACAACCATATTTACGTCCCTCGCGAACAATTCGATCCAAGGCGTTTTCCGCCTGCTGGCCGGCGGATGCGGCATCTTCGGCGACTCGTTTTTTCGTAAAACGCTGGGCCTCTTCAACGACGATCAGCAAACGCAGAGTTGTCGATTCTTCCCTTGAATACTCGTCAAAGACGGCATTAAGTATTTCACAGAAAAGCTTACAGCGTTTCCTGTCATCAAGCCCCTTAAAGCTGACGATGGATCGTCCATTGCCCAAGACAGATAAATCACAGGGCAGTTGCCTGCCGATTGAAAAAGCCGGGCAGTAGTATTTGAAATCAAAACCTCTTGCCAAAGAGGATTTCATGTTAAAATCCGGATATAAAGACAGCACCGATTCTCTGTCTTCGGGAACGAGCAGCCCGGCAGATTGATTGGCAGGATCTAAAATAAGGATGTTTAATCCTTCATATTGGGTTGCTTCTTCGACAATGACCCGTCCTAAAAAGCTCTTGCCGGAGCCGGTCGTTCCCGATAGATAAGTATGATTGCATTTTGCCAGAGGCAGGTTAAATGGGTTATCTGTGATTCTGCCTTTATTTATTATCATCCCAATGTTGGCCGGCAACGTGCTTTCTGAAAAGTCTTTCAGCTTCTCTGCCGCATTCGGGACATCCAGCCGAGCCATCAGTATTGAAACAACACGCGAAGCAAGCAGTTTTTGATCATCTTTGATTGCTTCATTAATCGTGATATCAATATTGGGTGTAATCATCGTGTGTTTTTCTGTGGCCTCACGAAGCAGGCGAAAATCTTCTCCCAATCTCAAAATCTGACGAGGGGAGAGCCCACCGCCGAACCATTCTTCGATCCAGACCATCGCCGGTTCATCGGATTCGGTGACATGAATATTCAGGCGGCCCCCACATAGTTTTTGGGTTACCTGGTATCGGTGCATATCGGCCATTTCCTTGACGATACTGCTCAGAGCATCCTGAAATTCATAAGGTGTGGTTATCACATGACTGTTTGAGCACAAACTGAAAACAAAACAGGCCGCAGAAGCATTTCGCATATACTCTTTTTGCAGGTTCTGATACAGAGCCCGCTTTTCGGTTTTCGATTTGATTTCCTCTTGAAGCAACTTCTTTTCTTTTCGCATGGATCGTGATTGACTTTTGATATACGAACCCAACAGGTCAGAATCATTTGAACATAGGGACAGCAGATTGTCGGAAGAGGCCTGTTCAAATTGCAGGCGGCCCAATTGTTGTTGCAGTTCTGCAATCTGCTCGACGGTCGGGATGTCCGTAGGAAATGATTGAGTTTGTGTTTTACGTTGAATCTGAGCCGCTGCGAGCGTATCGGTAATATCGCGAAAATATGAAAACTTGATATGAAGTTCAGGGAAATGGGCCTCCAGATAATTCTGTAAAGGCCCGATTTCCCTGGCCCAGGTTTCTCCCTGCTCAGTAACCGACTGCATAAAATAGGATTTACTGCCCTTGAGCAGTGCTTTTGAGCCAAGCGGCAGTTCCAACACCTGTAATTTAGCATCGGGATTCCACCATGCATTGACTTGGATTCGATGAGATATCGAACCTATTTGATGAAAACCCTGCTGCTCAAAAACTTCGGTAAAAACGCTGTCCACAATTTCGCCTTTCTTTTAACAAAGCAATTTTGAGCCGATTGATTTCCCGAAGAAGAGCAAGTTTGCCATTCATCCGGGTTCTGGCGGCCTGCATCTGGTTTCTTGAGCGGATGTTGGCGATTTGGAGCCGGTTTCGTGCATTCATACCTGCCGCTTGTAATTGCAGAGCACGTAATCTTGTAGCTTCACGCTGATGCACCGTTTGACGTTGATACCTGATTTTTTGGATAAGCAGTCGGTCGTTGAATGCCTGACGCTGACGCAGATGATTTAAGCAGATAGGGCATACGGTAATAATACTTGATTGGCCCACAAATCCCCGCCGACAGTGACCGCACAATTTACGAGAGCAAACCCTGCACCGCGTCTCGCAGTTTTCACAACAGCTTTGGGCTCTGCAAATGTCACATTTACCTCGTAATTTGTTGATGTCGGTGACCGGACGGTGGCAGTTGGGACATTGAATCGCCGTGCTTTGTGTCGTCAAACTAAGCCGCCCGCGACCGTTATCACTCAAACGTTCGGTATTTCTGTTTAATACTCTTCCGTTTGGGCTTGTGATTAGATGTTGTTTTAATATCCGTTTCATTGTCATCCTTTCTGTCGCTTGAAGGTCAATCGTTCCCGGCCTGATAGCCAGAACAATCCGGGCAATATTCATCTCGTTCCACTGGCAGTGCGATGGTTGTGAAGGAAAAATTCGCAGGATGGTCACCCAGGTATTGACCAAATATGTCTTTATTGCCAAGACGATAGTCCGGATCAATCTTGACCTGCATGAAATTACGGTTGCCCAGTTTATTGATAAGCGTACCCATCCGGTTCTCAGCCCCGTCAGTTAATATGCCGACGGCGATTTGACCGACGATGGCGTCGATTAGATGAAGGTCGAAAATTGTACCACCATCACTGGAGACCGTTGCTCTGCCCCTTTGAAAAGCCTGATAACGTTTACCGCAAATGCAGCGATAACAGGCTTCTGTTTTTCCGGGAATGTGGAAAACAATTTCTCCGGCCTTTCCGCTTTTGTAAATGCCGACCCAGATCGCCGGGATTCCAAGCCGCAGTGCTTCGATATTTCCGCGGGCCTGTGCAGGAAAAAAGTCCGTCGCAAAAACAAATAGATCTGTATGAGCGAACAAACTGTCATGTTCCTGTCGGGACAAGGCACAATAATCGTGCATGTAATATTCAACATGAACCTGCGGATTAATTTTTCGCAGCATTTCAGCGGTGGCTTCGACTTTGAATCTTCCGATGTCGGTGGAATAAAAATCCTGTCGAGCCGGGTTGGTTGCATCAATTCGATCAAAATCAACCAGCGTAACGCTACCAAGCCCCGAATGAACAAGGCCGCGTGCTAAACCGTAAGCTCCGCCGATGAGGGTAACATTGGACTGCTGCATTGTTTCGACGTCAATGGTTGACATAATTCTGTTAAAGTTCATAATGAAGTCCTTTCAATCTTATTTGTGATTAATTTATCTGTTAGAAGTATTCAAATCTTGCCTCACGTGCTATTTTGGGATTATCCCGCAACACGACCAAAGGGCTCAGCCTGAATTCTGAGGGAATGACCACAGGGGTAGTAAAGAAAGGCATATCATCGTTAATTTCCAGCAGTCTGCCGATGTAGACTAAATCACCGGCACTCAGGCAGTCAAACGATCCAGGATGGCTGTGGACAAAACCTTTCATGTCAAGGTTCGCGGGAAGCCACTGCTCTTTCATTATATGTTTCAAGGTCTTACAGTCCGGGGAATATGTTGCATTTGTGCATGTGCCGCCGCTGTCAAAAAAGAAGTCTGTAATATCATTTGTGCCGACCGGCCCCAACAGAATACCGCCGCTTTCAGGCGGCCTTTTGCCGACAGTCAGCATGATCTCCTTGCAGACTTTATGGGAGATTCTGACCACCGGCAGATCGGATTGTTTCTGTTTACGTTTGACAGGAGTTTTGGAAATCGGTCTTTTTTTGATCAATTGAAGCAGGTGTATCATGCTGTATTGGTAAAATATACACGTTGAGCATACACGTTTTTTGAACATTATATTCGGTCCTTTCATTGTTTAATTTTGAACGTTTCCGGTGATTCTGTAATCCAGAAAATACTCCGCCCACTGAGCCGCGAGTTGTTCTGCACGCCGTTGTGTTCTGGGCTCCCGTCCCGACACAAAACAAAGCTTGCCTGAATGAAAGAGATGCGTTCGGTGAGGATTGGAGCTTTTCCCATTGAATGAAGGATGTTCTCTGCAAAAGACATCGATGTAGTTGCTTTTTTCAATAAACTCAAAAGTGAAGTAAAAGCTACCGTTTCTTGAACGGTATATCTTTTTTGTATTCATGATCAATATCTCCACGGGTCAAAAAAAAGCGGGCCGGCAACAATTTGCCGGCCCTGGAGGGTTTAAGGATTAGCTTTACTCAGCGTTCTCTTTGTTGCCTCCATCCAACGGCTTCGGTGCAATTTCAGGAAATTCAACCGGAGGACAGGGGCACTGGGGAACGCCAAGACCGTGATGAATACATGGGACGGTTTCCTCCAGATGGAACGTTCCCTCTTCAATATCCGGGCCGAAAAACTGTCCGACACAAATTAAACTGCTTGCCGATCCTTTCATGATTGTACCTTTCAAAAAACATTAACATTTAGTTAAACACCTTAACTTATCGATAAGTTCATGATTGAGTATTGTTGCGGTTTGGCTTGAGGTCTTCTTTGATCTATATTTCTCGCCCCGACAACCTGATACCGAAGTCTGTTGATGTTTCGGTCTCCCTTATACACCATGTCCACGACATCAGGACACCCATATCTTCTAAAGTCCCAACTGTCTGGAGCAAATCGATCATCCCATTTCCTACGTGCTGTTTCAATGAATCCAAATTTTACGTAGTAGCTACATAGGAAACCGGAAAAACAACTTAATGTCTTGACTCCCTTTGAGATCGCATCGATCAAGGCCTCTGCTCCAGCCCCGGACACATCGGAATTATTGAATAGATTGACTAAATCTTTTTCGGGCGTTAAGGCGTAGCCTGCATTTTCCCCTATCAGGTACAATTCAAATTCCGACAATTGTTGTTCTGTGTACGGTGTTAAAAACTGTGAACGTGCTGACATGGATCGAGCCTGGATGAATTTTTCGGGATTTACCTGCTCAACGCTAAGTTCTTGCTCTACTGCTGGGGCGACGGCAAAACCTTTGGGGTCTTGTGAAACAACCTCGTTGAACAGATTATCGGAGAAGTGAGAAACCTGCTCTTGTTCCAATACCGACGAGTTCAAAAAACGACCTGTTAAAATTTTCATATCAAGGCCTCCTGCTGTTCACAAAAAACATTGATAATTCAATCGGCAGGCCTTATAATATGAAAAGCCGGCCAACGCTTGGTTCGGTCGATGGCCTGGAGGTTCACGCCAATGAAATGTCCAGGCCATCTTTTTTATTTTACGGGTCTATTCTACACGAGACGACTTTCAGTTTCCTGAATTCACCTGAAACCCTATGCTGCTCACAGAGTTTACGAAGGATAGGAATACGCCGTAATCTTGGTATTTGCCTTTAAATTGCAGTTAAATTTATTAACTTCACCCACTTGCAAACAGAGCCCTTATGTATCTCAGGGGACACTAAACCGGGACGATGAAATGCTCATAAAAAAGGTTCTGAACTCAACAGAGAGAGAAATTAGAGAAAGGAAATTCAACATATTTATTGGGATCAGTCTGGGGAATAAATATTTTACAAAACCGAATATCAAGAAGTATATTCAATGGGCACTCCGGAACACCAAAGATAAAGTTGTTGTGTTAGTTGCCGATAAGATACATGCAATCAACTATGAAGTCAGACGAGGATATTCCCCCGAAAGATCTTTGGATGTGGCATTGCGAAAGGGAAAAGAAATCAAAAATTCCGTAATCAAAATACTCAATTCATTCTCACCCGAAGAAATGCGAAGGGTAATAATTCTAAGATGGGAAGATATTGAAAAGGATGCCGATTTTTCAAAAGAACAACGTATTGTCAGACAATTCTACGATTTCAATTCGGAATTTAAAGAGGAAATAAGAAAAATTGTACGGGAAAACATTAATCCTTCTGTTGTAAAATTAAAAAAAGATGATCATGTAAAACTTGAGCAATATCCGCTTGCTGAATTCCCGCTCTTCATCAATGGAATTAATTACGAAGGGAAAAGTTACACTCTGATTCCTTATCCGGGAATTAGCAAAATAGATTTACTGGCTGCCGATATTCAACAAGGCAGGAAATATTCCGAATTAGGTAAAAAACTGGGAACCCGTTCCAAATGTGTAATCGTGGAAGCATATGCCGAATAATCTCCGGTAATAATTTGTCCGTCAATGTTCTGACTGACACAGCAGGAATATAAAAGAAACACTTAAAACCCTGATGGCCTAATAATATGGACAGTGAAATTATTATCAATATGAGAATAAGAGAAATGAGGGCAGAGGACATCGAAGAGATTGTCCGGATTGGAACGAAGGAAAAGTATTTTCAAGTGAGTTCATCACTGGACGGTTTCTGGTCAAGGAAACAACTGCATAATTGGATCAAATCAAACGATGATGTATTGTTGGTCGCAGAAGATGGTGATCGAATGGTTGGATTTGCTATATCTTCCCTTCATAAACCGACGGGAAAAGCGACATTTGAAAACTTATGGGTCGATCCGTCATCCAGAAACCGGAATATCGCCACAAAATTATCACTACACCTGATAAAAGGTCTCAAGGCCAATGGAGCCACATACATCTGCGGTATGACGAAGACCAACAATAAGAATATGCTCAGATTGTTTGACAAACTTGGCTTCGACAAAGGATACGAGTATAACTGGATGGGAAAACTAATTTAGCAATTACAAATTAACCGCATCCCTGCCTCAGCCAGCCCGGCCAACAACCTTCATAAAAACCGAGATCATTAGCATACGATCTCAGGAAGAACAGTTCATGTGGAAATAATCCGTGGTTGCCGTTGCCCAGATTAAACTTACTCTCAAGGACATCGTTTATGCTCAACCCCCATGAATGCCATCCCTCCAAGCCGTCTCCCAAATTCTTTAAGGAATTTTGGATATTTGCCGGTCCTTTATCGTAGTGTCGTTTAAAAGTTAAAAAGTGCTCAGGTAAGGGATCAATCATTTCACACACTTCCGTCAGATTGAGAATCGTCCCCGCCCCATTTTGTTGATTATAGTGAACAGTTTTCACCATAAGCATTAAGATGGCCCACCGAATAACCACCGGCTTATTCTTCACTGCTCTGTATAATGGCGGAAGGGTGTAAAATTGGCTCTGATTTATGAATTTCAGAACATCTTTTGTGTCAGAATCAATATTTAATTTAACGCAGACAGATTCAAAGGTTTTTTGAAATGTTTTGTTCTTTATATTTTTAATTCTTTTCAGATTTAATGAATACGCTTTAAGTTTATCATTGATACTTTCGTTTTCTTGTAGATTACTCGAAAGAAGAATGTTTTCTGCAAGCCAGTACCGATCGTCGTGCTGATCCGATATAAAAGCAGTAAAATATAAATCTGCAAGGTCCGAAGCTTCTTGATATTCGTTAAAGCCGTGCTTGGTCTTAAAAAGAGCATCAAGCATTAAACCTGCCCACTCTTTTGCCGATTTTTCAAAACTTTCTACGGACACCTCTGCCGTTCCGTCACTGTAACTCTCAAGTTTTCCAGATTCATACAACTTTTCGAAGAATAAGGACGAAATCAGTATTGCCCTCTTCCCATAGTAACTTCTAAAATCAATGGTTCCCTGGAAAACCCCATCTTCTTGCTCCCCTAAAGAATTTATCGGGTTCTCAATAAGATATTGTAACTGTGCTAATGAGGGCACCAAAAGGCCTGAACGAGTGAGTTGTACCATACGATTTCGACATTGTTCTACACCCGATTTAACAAGAGGTCCCCACATCGGAGAGGCATTGTTTTTTTCTGCAAAAGCATAATTCAAATATCGCTCATTCAGCCATTCATAAAAGGCTGCATCCGTACCCCTTACATCAATATGAGCCGTTGTAGGAATCGCGCCACAGGGATAGTTTGAAAACAACCGTGACAACTCAACGCCGATATAGCAGCCCATTCTGTCTTTGCCTTGCTCAGAGCCTGTATCAGGGATTATCTCGTAATCTTTAGAACGTAATGGAATATCCGGGCTCGTCTGTTGCATCAAGTTACTAAGATAAGCAAATATACATGTCGGATCATCTTTACGATCATAGGATTTATCTCTGCTTTGGCTTAAAGCATAATCAAAGATCATAATCTCCGGAGGAATACCAACATCAAGTAATTTTAAAGCAGCAAATGAATGCAGTTCATCGACAGCATCCAAAAGCCAGCGGCCTTCATAAGCATTTGACAACCAAATAATATTGAAATGTTTTTCCAAGACACCCCTCATTGAAGGAAATCGACCGTCACCCAAATCGATATGCCCTCTGTCATCAACTAAGAGTATATTCATTTTTTCGCTCATCGGTTCTCCTTTCCTTTTTCTATAATGTTCAAACCATGCAATGACAGGCCGACGCTAAACAGTTTCATGTCCTTGGTCCCGGGTGAACCATTAGAATGTCTACAATACAATGCGCCTGCATGTAACATCTTCAAACACCTTGCCACAAAAGACAAGCCTGTGGGGTTATGCAGACTCCATTTAAACCATGTATCCTTTGGTTTTTTCAAAAACGGTGAACTTTGCGGATCTGACGCCATCGCATAATTCGAAAATGACACTAAAGGTATTTTGCGATTATCGATAATCTCGTTTTCTATATTCACCTTGACCTTTATTTTGCTTGAATCGTCAGCACAGCTATATTCCGCTGCATTTGATAAAATTTCAGTGAAAATTTCCTTATAAAACTCATCATTGGGTCTCAGGCACTGGCCATCTTTATAATGGTATCCGGTCAGTTGCATTGTCCAATCGGCAGGGAATTCAAGGCTGATTTCACTGTTATTAAAGTGCATGATTTCCTGGAATATGTTTTCAATAAAAGAGAATAAATCATCAATCGCTGAATCCGACGCAAATCTCAAAGTTCCCTTATTGTCCTTAGTGGACAGTGTTAAGTCGTGTCCCTGCACAGCAGAAGAATGCAGCATGTGCGATAAACCGGCAAATTGAAAATTGCGTTCAACGCGATATAAGTGTTCTTTAGCAACCTGCTGCAACTCCGCAAAACTCTTCTTCTCATCTTTTACGTCGAGGATGTCATAGAAAAGATGTCTCGCTCCTGTTGCCAACTGTCTGATTCTTGTTTTCAGGGGATGAGCGGTAAAGTATGAAAGGTCTGCAACGGCCTTGAGTTTTTCGACTTCTTTTTCTAACGACTTGGTCATTGAAAACAGGATTCTCAAATAAGAATTAGATCTCTTGAGTTTCTCAGGCACGCGTACACAGCTTAGCAATGATCGCAAATAAGCATCATTAGATAAATGTGATTCTCTCGAAATCCCCCACAACAGATTATAAAGACCGAATAAGATCGTCGGTGATGTCTTACAGAATTCCCGCCAGTTTCGCTTTTCCACGATGACATTACGTTTTGCATGGCTTATAAAGTAAAAGCATACCATTGATTCTTTTTTTCTGCTTCGGTGATAAAAAAGTGAATATCCCTCTTGCGATGACTCCAAGCCGGGTGTTTTCAGAAAATAATCATGGATCTTAATTTGGCTATTGGCATCATAGCTGTTTTTGTACAGGATTACGCCGGCATCCGGAAGTTGATTGTTTGTAAGGATTTGAGTAAGGGCAGAACGATTTACCTCGTATTCATAGTTGTCGATCTGTATGTCATAATTTTTTTCTGTGCCATCTGCAAAGACTGTGGCCCGATGACTCCGATGGGGAATAAATGCAATTCCTACAAAACCCTTTCTCAACGAAGACAGATTCGTTACCGTTTCAATCGGGTCCTTAATTTCAGTGATTTCAAGAAAAAAATCTCTTAGATATCCTCGGATGTATTTTTGTATAGACTGGTTGATTTCAGGGTATTTGTCGTATGAGGTTCTCCCGGTGCAGGCGTTGATTTCCGGTTCTATGTCCAGACGCTCGTAGCCAACCCGGTCTTCCCAATATCGTTTAGCAAAAAAGGCGACATGATTGCCTGTGTGCCAATAATCTTCCAGCTTATACTGAAACTCATACCCCAGTGATTTATGAAAACTATTTGTATCTTTCCAAACCTCTCCGCCGATTTCGGTTCCGGTCAGTTCCGAATCCGGGGCTGTCGCTTTGCCGACAATCTGAATGATAGAAGGATCCTCATTGCGTATGTCGGACTCAATCTTTCGAACTAATGATCTGCCAATACCTTTTCGAGAGTGTTTCTTGTCAACCGCTAACCATAGAAGCTCTGCTTCTAAGAATGTTTTTGACAGCACACAAAAGGCAATTACATTGCCCTCTGAACAAAGAGATAAATAACAGTGGTGATTAGCCGCATCATTAGGAATGGCCTTATAAGCCAGCTCCTCTAAAAAGTGATTCGGATATTGAAGAGCAATTTGGGTGATCTGGGACATGTAATTATTCCAGGCGTCCAAGCCCTTATTCGTCTTCGAGAGCTTTTTATAATCAGCTTTAACGATCATCTTTCCTCCGCTTGTCCTTTCGGGATATAAACTTAATGGCAAAGAATACAATAAAAGGAATAAAGCTGACGACTAAGGCCGACACCGGAGCATTATACAGCCAGTTCGAAGATCCTGTAAGTTTGCCATAGAGGGCACTTGACCAGCCGGCAACAAACCCTGAGAATACAGATAAAGTCGCAGCAACCCGAGCTTTTGAGATATTAATTTTTTTTCCCAGAAACAACGCCACAACAACAGAAGGAAACATGGCTAACTGAGCTCCATATATCGCAAATACAAGTTGCACGACATCAAATTTGATTAATTTAAATATTGTAAAGATCACAAACGATATAATCGCAATAAACAGCATAGCGATGCGGGCTCTTTTGAGGATTCCCCCATCATTACAGTCAACCTGATCCTTCTTGAGTCCCATGAAATCGATAGCAATAATTTGTCCTGTGATAATCAAAAGACTGTCGGCAGTTGAGATCATTGCACTAAACATCCCAAGGACAAAAGCGGTAAGCAGGATAATATAAAGAATGCCGTTGGTGCTTAGTGTTGTAAGAGTCGCACTTATTAACGATTGTGATGCCGGGTCAAAATTGTTGTTTATCTGAGCTATACGGCCGTAATAACAACCAAATAGAACAATAACTGCCCACAATACTGCAAATAGCGGAGCAATTTGCAGTAATCCCCGTTTTGCTTCTGTTGGTTTTCGCGTTGAACACAATCGCTGCCATGTGCCTGGATCACTGATTGGCGCGGGCAGATTCATGCATACAATACCGATAATAAAGGGCCATACAGGAACCCATGAATGGCTGATTTGACGAAATATTTCAGGGAGATGGATGTCAGAGGCAGAATTAGATGTTTCGAGTATTGCAAATAATAATAGTGAAGCGAGACTGAGGATGATAAATCTCAATTGCCACTTATCCGTTATAATAATTGCCCGATATCCGCTCATTAAAGAATAGATGATTATGAAAATAAGATAAATAAACGAAAAGAAGAGAACTTTTTCGCCTAAAAAAGGCTCCAGTACCGTCACGCCCACCAATAATTCCATGCTAAAGATGCTCAGATAGCCGATCAAGGAAAAAATCAGAGCTGAGTGGCGAACTGCCGGGCTTTTATATGCTTTCCCCAAAAATGTCTGAATTGTGTCATTATCCGGATTTGCTGTCATAATCTTATTCACACAAGGATATAATATCAAAAAGCTTAAGGCGTAGGATACTACCGAAACCATTAATGTAATCCCCATCAGTGGTGACAAATTGAGCAACGAGATGATAACGGTTGCCAGCGACATGCCCGCCGCAACAGTCGTTGAGCGATATTCACCGGAAGATATCGAACGTTTAAGCGGGAAGAAATCGCTGATATCTTTGATATTCCCTTGTTCCTTATAGGCCTGATAAAAATACAGAGCAGCAGGAAGCAGTACCGCACTAAAGACTGCAAAATATGCAATTGCCGGCATTTTAGGACTCCAATCCATTAGAATAAAAAGGTTTGTTGGGACTTACCGTAACCGAAATATGTGTTCTATACTTATAGTCATAAGGAAAGTTGGGGTATTGTTTATTTACCATTTTTTGGAGGATCTCCATATCCCGGCCCGGATAAATTTCTACTTGATATCCTCTCTGGTACAGAAAGATATACAAAGCGATTTCTTCCAGCATATACCGGCATAAGTTTTCTAAAGAACCCTTTGAAATTATTTGTTGGTCTGTTGGCATACGATTCGTGTTTTCAAGCATGTTTTCGGTTTGACTCAAAACATCTTTTCTGAAAGAATTATTGTTTTTGAAGTAGGATTCCAATTCCGAAAGAATCTGTTTGCACTGGGAACTCAATATAAAATCCACAGTAGATGTCGCGTTAACATGAGAATATCCTTGATGCTCTGAAATAATAGTGTTGACCGTTTTGAGTATTTTGTTGCCTTTTTTCCGAGAGTCCTGCCACGCTTCATCTATCGGGACATCCTTGAAAAATGCGATATTATGCCTTTCCAGATAATCGCCAACGATGATTAATATCTCATGCCCGGTTTCCATCAACCACGGAATATATTCTTTCAAAAAAGGAGGATTGGCCATGTAACTGTAGGGACAAATTGGCACAAAACAGGATATATTTTCGTGACTATCCAAGAAGCTATTTACCAGCAATCCGTTTGTATTTATGTCGTTTATTTCAATACTCATTTTGACAGCCTTAACAGCACACTCGCAGCATATTGATCCACAATTTTCTGATTATACAATATCCAATGATGCAGCACCTGAATTTACCTGAAAAAACGAAACAAATGACTGCAACCTATTTATCTAAATGAATTTACAGAAATTTCAAATATGTCCATGTGGTACTACTCCGGCTACTTATTGAGTTCGGTATTTCTCCGGCCAGTTATGATCTGCCGTCAAGATATCGGATGCTGGCCATCTTGATTATATTTGCTCGTAAATGGTGCTGTATGGCTTCAAAAAGAGAGTTGCCTCCTGATTAGGGATGGTTTGAATGGAAGTCTTCAACTCAAGACCAATCTTCCACGAAAACATCCCATGAATTGCCCCGTCATGGAGACGTCAACATTGAAGGCACTGCTGGGTCCCCTTTGTTTTTGGAAGTGATATTGCACGCATAAGACGATTCTATCAAATTATCAGCATTGCATCCCCATAATCACAAAATCTGTATGATCGCTCAATCGCTTCCTTGTATGCCAAGTCAATTAATTCATCCCCGGCAAATGCTTTTACCAATACCATTAAAGTTGTTCTGGGCAAATGAAAATTGGTAAGAAGTGCATCTGTCGAGACAAAATCAAATCCCGGCTTGACATATAAATCAGTGTAACCTTCGTAGGGTTTGATCTCACCACCTAAAGATGCCGTCTCAAGTGCTCGCAATGAGGTTGTTCCTATAGCAAATACTTTTCCTCTTTTTTTTGCTATCGATATTTGGCGGGCTGTTTCTTGATTTATTTGCATCCACTCGGAATGTATTTTGTGCTTGGTGATATCCTCAGAATATATCGGTTTGTATGTGCCAAGACCTACGTGCAAAGTTAATTCATAAATTGATATATTCTTTTTCTTTATTGAGTCCATCATTTCTTGGGAGAAATGCAATCCTGCCGAAGGAGCAGCAATCGCTCCATAGCATGTTGCATAAAATGTTTGATAGGATAAGGAATCTTCCTGTGAGGATATTCCCTCTCGGATATAGGGTGGCAATGGAAGGTTTCCAAACTTAGTTAAGATTTCAATATGATTCGCTTGACGTTCCGGAAGAGCAATCCAGACTCCATCCACATCTCGATCAATTAAGGTTAATTCAAAAGTTTCGGAATTAGTTTTCAATACAAGTGTCTGCCTGGGCTTGATCTCATTTTTGGATTGAAGGAGTATCCTCCAGCATCCATTAGCTATATCGAGAAAAAGCCCCTCCCAGTCGCCACCTGTCCTGAACTGACCCAATAAACAGGCGTTCACCACTTTGGTATTATTCACGACGATACAGTCATTTATGCAAACATAATCTACAAAATCAGAAACCTTGGCATGAATAAGCTTTTCATTTTTTCGATCAACCACCATCATTCTATGGTCTTTTGTGTTTTTCAGAGGATGCTGCGCAATCAGATCTGACGGCAAATCAAAATTATAGTTTTTGATACTTGTAGTCATCTAATAAAATAACCCTGCTCATTGTTTGCTGCGAGATATAGAAATCGTTCTGCTTAAATCAGCTGTCATTAGGGCAATGACAATCCGAATCACAGCCACAGTGATGCCTGGGACTTTCCGCCTCTTTCCTCTCCCTCATCTCAGAGATGGTCAATTTGCCCTGACTAACAAACTCAGTTTGAAGTTTCTCTAAATCTAAGCTTGCCTTTCCAATTACTTTTACCTTTTTGTTCATGTTCTTTCTCCTGTGCTATGTTTTTATAGGGAAGACGATTTTACATTGAATCCGTCTTCGGTGCAATTATTTAATTTAGCAAATATATTACCATAAAACATGTGTTGTTTCTCTTCCTGATTGCATGTGACTTGCGAAGCATTGTATACGCTGCAATCGCCGGAGCAAATAAATAGATATTTACATTGTAAACATTGCTTTGTAAATTGCTTCAAATGGTCACGGGTTTCAGTAAGTGAAATTGTATCATTGTCAAGGACCTCATCATAGCTGCCTATTTTGTAGATTTCATTTCCCACATGATGCCAGCAATCCCAAATGCCTGTAGGTGCAAAAACCAAACTTCTTATCCGTGACGTTCGACTACAGAAACTGCCCTTTGGGAAGAAACCATTGGTACCGAAATTAGGAAATTTTCGTAATGCAGGATGCTCAAGGGGAAAAATCCGCTGGCTATAGGATAGATCGCCGCATTCTCCGGATATTTTACCTAAATAACATTTAAACAGTCCTGTTTTATGGTATTTCTGTTCTAACAAATTCTTCGTTTGCATACAACATTCGATATTTTGGGAATTCACATTCATCCGAACGGTTACAAATACTCCACATCTTATGGCTGTTTGTAGATTACGATAAATTTCATCCCAGCTTCCTCTGCCATTTTTTCTTTTCCTGAAAGCATTGTGATGTTTTTCGTCACCATCAAGGGTTATCTGGACAGCAGAAATGCAATCATGCCCCATATATTTTTGATAAGCATCAATTTCCGTACCATTTGTAACCGCACTGCACTTGATATTATTTTCTTTAAAATAATCCAACACTGGAATGAGTCGTTTAAGATTGGCTTTCAGGAGTGGTTCTCCCCCAAACAGGGTCACATGTTGAATATCGTTTTGTCCTACAAAAGTCAAAAATATAGATATCTCTTTCTCTGACATTGTTAAGCGTTTTGTTTTTTCTATATCTTTCTGGTAACAATACTCACAGTCAAGATTACATGAAAAAGTAGGCAATAAAACCGCTCCGCCTGAATGCTTTTGGGACAACCATAATTCGTTTAACAGCTTTTCTGCAAAAACCTTTTCTTCTTCTACGGTTAATTGGGTTACAATGCCAAGCTTAAATAAGTTATATTTTTCGCAAAAAGTTTCAGATCCAATGGCTTTGTGAAAGTCTTGGGCTGAATAGTCATTGAAGAAAATAACGGACCCCGAAATCAAACTTACAGCATAGAGCCCGTCGTGCATCTCAAAAAATTCAGTGAATGTGCTTGTTCGAATCATCTTTACTTTCTGTGAACTAAGTCCCAGTAAAATCCAACGAAAGCAACTCCGGCAAACCACTACAGACAAATAAGCCGTAGAAACACGCTATTTGTGCAAATTATATCTCCTGGTCGAGATAAAACAAGGTATTTATGCCTGTGAATTCCCATATTAAACGAAATATCTATAAAGATAAATTTATTGTTAAATTGGATGGACTTTCAATATGCAAATGTATTCGAAAAGGTCATGGAAGATATCCAAGAAAATTATTCTTACGTTAAATTTAAAAAATATTCCCCGGATAAGATACTAAAAAAGTATGCGGATGATTTCAGAAAAATTGATGATGAAGCCCAATGTATTGGTAAGCTTGCAAAAGTTCTGGGATTGTTTGAAGACCCTCATATCAATGTAACCTACATAAATAATGAGGGCAAAAAAACTTTTATTAAAACGCTTACGAAGAATCCCCCAAGCAATTATGATTACAGATTACTTTTCAGGAAGTATTTTTCAGACAAAATTATTATCGAGAATGAAGTCGGCCTCATTGGCATCATTCGAGACATTGTATATATAAACATCTTCACGTGGTGGAGTCAAAAAGAAAAAGAGATCAATACGATTATGAAAGAGTTCAAAAGAATTGTCTCTAAAAAGGGCTCTAAGAAAGTTATCGTAGATATTCGTTCCAATAATGGGGGAAGCGACCTGCTTAGCGGGAAGTTTTTGTCTCTTTTTATACCCAAGAATAAAAAGTTATATATTTCAAAATATCTCCACCGATTATGCAAAAACAATCCAGACAAAACAGGGAGAACATGGAAAAGATATCAAAGCTCAGACATACAACCCATAAATGCTAATGTGGCGGTTTTAATCGGTCAACATTGCATGAGTTCAAATGAATATCTGGTCATGGGTTTTGAAGCATTAAGTGATTATTTTCAAAAAAATAATTATACCCACAGGATTCATTTGATAGGAGACAGAACCTTTGGTGCTTCCGGAAATCCCAAGGAATTCAGCTATTTGTCTGGAAGACTAAAGATAGGAATTCCTTCATGGATTTGCTATACTTCAAGGGGGGAACTATTAGAGGGCAAAGGTATTGAACCACATATACATATCAATTCAAAAAAAGCGATTTTCAGAGGCCATGACAAAGTTATTGAAAAGGCCGTCGAGATTCTTTCTAACAGTACATTCGTAACGAATTGATTTGCGTTTTTCTGATTTATCTGCTGTCTAATACCGCGAAATACCTTCTAATACCCGTTGAACCCTTGAGAGAATAAGCAGACCGGCTGCTGTAAAACCTTTTGATTCATTTTACCTTATGGTCGGTAAATCAAACTGTCCTGTTTAATTATTGAGAAAATTACTTAAAGAACGAAATCGGTGTTTTGAAATGGATGTTGGCGAAGTACACCTTATTTATATTCTGCTCTTAATATTACTTGCTGTAATAATCGGGCTATTATGGGCTAAAGTAAGAAACAATAAGCTACAGAAAATTCTCTGGAGAATAAAATGTTTCTTAGAAGATAATCTTCCGGTTTAGTGATTTAACACTAACTGTATAAGCGACTATGATTTTTTTGATGTAACCGCCGAAAGGAGTATAAAGGTCGCTACACCTAATCCGGCCTTGATGAACCCTGCGTATTTATTTCCAAAAGGGATGGTCGCCCAGAAAGTCGGACTGGTTACCGTATGAACCCAGATAGGTAATGCAATCGAAATGCCAAGAATAAACAGTGCCTTCATAAATAACTCCCTTAACTTTTGATTAAAAATAGGAAAGATACATACAATACAGCTATTTGTGTCTCATTCGTAATCGAGACGCATATCTGCGATATAATATCGTGGAATACCCTCAAATACCAGCGTTTTTAAGCGCAACCGGAACGTATTTCGCTGGTAATACTGTAAAATATCAACCTATTTCCTCGGTGTTTGAGCAAAATACCTGTTGGAATTACCTGTCAGCATTTTTGAAGACCAGAACAGTTGAATTTCTAAAAAGCTGATTTTCTTATCTTTCTGATGAATATCGAGAAAGTTGCCGAAAAATTACATCCGCTCATGCCGGAGACCGTTCAGCGATTGATGAAAAACAGGGAATTCGCCGACCCTGATCTAAAACCATTGATTGAAAAACAGATTCTTCAAACTGCCTATCAGCATCTGGGTAACTTTCATAATAAACTATTGACTTCACTTCCGCCAGAAAAGAAGGCTAAAGGGGAGATTGAACTTGGGACTGTTCTTTATGAAAAAGAAAAGTGGCCATTCGGAATCTCCAAAAGCGAACTCATGCAGAATATGTCTATCTTCGGAAGATCCGGGGCCGGGAAAACCAATGTTTCATTTCAACTGCTCATCCAGTTAATCCGAAATAAAGTGCCGTTTCTCTATCTAGATTGGAAGCGGACGGCCAGGCATTTAATTCCTAATCTCCGAAGCAAAATCAATGTCTATACGGCAGGAAGAAGTTTATCCGAATTTGTTTTTAATCCCTTCATCGTGCCGCCCCAAGTCGAATCCCATGTTTATTTGAACCACACTGTTGATGCACTGGCTGATGCCTATACACTTGGAGACGGGGCTAAAAGTGTGCTTCAAAAAGCAATTATGAATTGTTATGGGCAGGGAAATGACAGCCCTTTAGCCGCTGATATTATTCGTGAAATTGACAACATCGAATCCAATGAAAGAGCAAAGGGCTGGAAAATAACCGCCAAACGAGCACTTGAAAGCATTGCATTGTCAGGAATTTCAAGAAAAGAAAGTTCACAGCATGCAATGGTTGAGAAGTTGATCAAGAGCAATACGGTGATTGAACTTGATTCGTTGAATCAAAATGTCAAGGAGTTTTTGATTCCGTTATTGTTTTTCTGGGTTTATCAGATAAGATTGAGAGAAAAAGCACGAGAAAAACTTAGTCTAGTCATCTTCATCGAAGAGGCTCATCATGTTCTTTATCATGGAAAAACACGTTCCAAAGAAACGACGATGGAAATGCTGCTTCGTCAGTGCCGAGAAATTGGAATCGGAACCGTCATTATTGATCAGCAGCCAAGTTTAATCTCCAGTACGGCCCTGGCGAATACATATACGAGTATTTGCTTAAACCAAAAATCCCCGGCAGATATCAACAAAGCTGCCTTTCTTTCCCTTGTCGATAATGACGATAAAAAGTATTTCAGTATGTTCCCCGTGGGATGGGGAATTGTAAAACTCCAGGATCGATGGTCGAGACCTTTTCTGGTTCGGTTTCCGTTGGTGGATATCAAAAAGGGAGAGGTTACTGACGAGATACTGAAAAACAGTCTTGAAAATTCAGGGAACAGCATCGTTCGAAATAGTGGAAGACTTCTGGATGCTGATGCCTTCACGGGGCCGCCGGATGATCTTCATTTAAGATTTCTGAAAGATGTTGCGGATCATAAGGATGATGGTGTCTATATTCGGTATAAACGGCTGAATTGTAATCCTGCTATCGGCCATAAGATAAAAGAGGAACTGATTAACCAGAGACTGATTGAACAACAGTTGATTGATTTTGGGAAAACGCGGAAGGCATTATTGAGACTGACAAAAGATGGAACAAAATTCTTTGATGGTGTGCAAAAACATGGAAATGAATCTGTTGTTCATGGGTATTGGAAGCGGTTTTATGCCAACCGCTTTCGAGAGGCTGGCTATGAAGTCAAAGAAGAGGTGGCTCGTGGTCCAGGAAGAATCGATGTACTAGCTATTAAAGATAATGAAAAAATTGCAGTCGAGATTGAAACGGGTAAATCTGATATGATTAAAAACGCCAAAGCGGATTTGCTGTTTGGCTGTACCTTGACTGTAGTTGTGGCAACGGATAACCGAGCTATCGGAAAAATTGAGCGGGTTTTAGCAAAAGCGGGATTACTTGGATTGGATAGGATTAAGGTGGTGCTACGGGACGAGTACTTGGTAGATGACGGAGTTGATATTGAGATTGGATGACATTATAGCCTTAATTGGCTGATGCCTTTTCTGGCGTACTGATTTATAGGGCACGAAGGATCTGATGAGCAGATGTCATTTCCATGGTGGATAGCCATTGCCGGACATCCGCCTACACATGCAAAATTCCATTTACATTTGGAACATTCCCCTTCAATTCTATCTGCCACACGATTTCTCCATGCAATAAAAACATCCGAATTATCCCAGATGTCCTTAAAGCTCCTCTCTCTTACATTTCCAGCATTGTAGGAAGTATCCTTTAAGACGTCACAGCCATAAACGTCCCCAAAACAATCGATAACAGCTTTTGTTTTGCCAGCCGGACATCCAGCAAAAGCTTTGTCCACTGATGAATAATCTTTTTCTGAAAAATCTAAAGTGGGAGGTTCATAGCATCTGTTTCCCCAATCAAGCGTAAGCTTACCTTTAACTTTTTGAGCCAATTCGACAAGAGTCTTTTTTAATGTTTTCCAGTTTTTAATGCTTGGATCAAGCTGCCCATAAACTTCTTTGGCAAAACCTGCTGGAAGAAGACACATGATATGCACATGCCTTATTTTTTCTACCTTGGCCAAACTTACAATATTGGGTATATCGAAAATATTATGATTTGTAACCGTTACGGCAACGCTGGGGTGTATACCGCAACTTACAAGATTCCTGATACCTTGGAGTGTTTTATTAAAATTCCCTTCCCCTCTAAGAGCATCATGTGTCTTGGGACAAGAGCCGTCAAGACTCACCTGGAGTCCTCTTCCCAATTTCTTACGAAAAATTTCTTTAGCTACTGAATGATTAATAAGTGTACCATTTGTACTAAACCCCACCTCAAGGCCTCTGTTAATGGCATAGTCTGCAATCTGAAAAAAATCTTTCTGCATCAAAGGTTCTCCGCCCCCTAAGAATAAAGTAAAAACTTTCATGCGGGCTAATTCATCAATTAAACTGCAAATTTCATGAGTCGAAAGTTCTATTCCTTCTTGACGGCTACCTTGGAAACAATACAAACACTTTAGATTGCAATCTTTAGTTATTTCAATTGAAGCCCCTATGGGTGCGGAAAGATAGCTTAGCATTCAATCAGACCTTTATCCAATAGTGATTTTAAGAATTCCATAACCTTCTGTTCTGTTACAGAGAAAGTTTGGGCGTAAGATTGAGCAATTTCACAGAAAGGTCTTTGGCCGTCAATTAAATGGAGTAACCCGAGAGTGTTATCATTTATCTCAATTACGGCCAAAGAATCTCTGTCAAACAAAAGAGCTCCAAAATGTTCTTTCCTAATGATCAGTTTTGCGGGTATTTTAGGGATATAGGATGGAAAGGATGCATCGTCCATAACGCTCCACCTAAAGAAATAGTGATCTTCACTCTCACAGAAAGTCATATTTCTATATAAGCTGATTTTACATATAGATTAAACTGCCATTAGTGAGACTTATTAATTATTGACACTGCGGGATTGCCGCATTTTCTATCCCATCGGTCATGCCATCTTAGATTGTTCGAAGTATCTCCATTCATGGGAATTTCTGCATCAGGAGTTTGAACAAAGGGTTTTAAGATGAAATGTTCTTCTGTTGCTTCTGAATTACTGCATTCCATATTCCGAACTTTTGTTGAACTCATAACCATTTCCCTTCTAAAAATTAACAGCTAATCCAAGTCAACTTATAATCCAAAGATAATGATATTTGGCGATGATGTCAAAAATATTTTCCAAAGCTGAAAAAAAAGGCAGAAATCCCTGTTTTTATGGCTTCAAAAGGGAAAATAACTGATCCTTTTTGTAAATTCCCCTTGTCAGGAGACTTTCACTCAAGCAGGATGCAGTAGTTTTCCGTACTTTTTAAAAAAAACATCTCTTTCCCTCATAGTAGCCTCTCGGACCAAATGAAGATAATCGGCAACAAGCAATTTTTGAACTTTGATTGGCTGTACTGGTTTGTATGATATCCATTGCTTTTCATTGGCGGTGGTCTTTTCAAATTCCCTTTTAGGAAGCGTATAAAGATATACATATTTTTGCTTCGGCCATCCTTCATAGATTATCCCAAAAGGTTCTTGTTTAAAAATTAAGCTTGAACTCATTACACCTTTACAACTTATTATAGCCATAGCTATTGCTATTTCTTTCACATCAGTAGCGTATACGGCACAATGCAAATTTTCAGGTCTTTTTGCTAAGTCATCAGCCTGACTTGGCAAGAGTATTTTCCCTTTAATTTTCCTTGTGCTTCCGTGATAAAGATAACTTGATGTTGACATCTAATCTACAGAAAAGTCATCTTTATTAGCTTTTCGCTCTCGAAGTCTTTGCTGTGACGATTCTACACTTATGGAAATTTTATTTGCATATCTTTAAAAATTCTCATCTTTAAACATCCAGTTGATCGTGCTTGTTTATCAGTCCCAGCAGTTTGTCTTCCAGTGAACGTGTTTTTTCCTCAAGTTTTAAGCTTAGATTCCGACGTTCTTTTTCAATATCAAAGAGCCGCTGTTTGAGTTTTTCCCGTTCCGAGGGGTGATACAATGGCTGCCAGGGGTCATGTTGCTTTAATTGCATCAGATCGGTATCAATTGCACATTCAACTTGAAGCAGCCGCCGGAATTGTTTGTCATGCTGATCCTGAAGCCGCTTGATCTGGTCTACCGTCAGTGCGATTTCACGCCGAACCATCGAAGGGATAGAGTTGTCCCAGATGTGTTTCCGTGAACCGCCGGCTAACTGGTTAGCAATTTCTTCAAGTGATTTTATGAATTTTCCCATTATTATGATGATAAAGGTGATTCTGCCTTGATCAGCAGTGATTGCAGTTTCGTCCCAAGCTCTGTCAATTCATATTGTGGATGAGCCTTCTTCCGAACAAGGACCTTTTGGACGATTCCCTTTTCAAAAAACAGCCGGATGACATCGCGTGCGTTATTATCGCTGATTTTGACTTGGGGCAGTTTTTTCTTGATTTTACGTCGAACCTCTGTCGGCTGCATGGGTTCCGCCAACATTCGTAGGACAGTTGAACGGTGATTATAACAAACCCATCCGTATATTGACCAGTCTATGTCGATTGACCGATACTCAGTGCAATCCGATATACAATGCTTTCGACATTGTATACCGGACTCCGTCAAGCCGTATACACGGCTGTTTTGCGCCTTCGGATTCAAGCAGATCAGAATCCCCCGATTCACAAAATCCCCCACGATATAACTGCATATTTCAGCAGGTATACCGGTTTTTTTGCTGATCTGCCTGGCTGTCAGCGGTTGCTTGAGTACCGTCAAAATTTTCTTTCGACTTTCTTCTTTCTGTATCCATTTGTATACTTCTTTGCTAGTTTCTTGCATTCATGTGATGCACTAGCCGGCTAATGTTTCTCCCTGCGATTCATCTTTTCGTGAACCGCAAATGAGCCAATTGGTTATTGTTACAACATCACCTCGCTTTAAAGCAATTGAACTGAATTGCTCTAAATTTCACTTCTTTGGATTGTCACTACTGTTTAGTAGTGTAATTAAGAAGGAATCTTGGAAGAAAAGAAGCATAGAAAAGGTTTGTAGCGATATATATCGCCTCAATGAAAAACTGTTATTACCGCATGAATCAGTTCAATTTAATTTAAGCAGCATTTCCTGATACTTCCATGAAAACTAAAATCAAATGCTCACAATGTCGGCGGGAATTAGACATTGGAGTCGATGTAATCCGGGTTGAAGAAGGAGTCATGGGAATGAAGGGATTTGTTCCCTTAGAAAAAATCCTTTATTTCTGCTGTGAAGAATGTGTCCGAGAGTACTTCGACCTGAGTAATCTGCCAAGTCTGCCGGGGCGACGGCCATAAGAACAATTTTTTTTCTTCCTTTTTTATTTTTTTGCCGTGCTTTCTAACTGTTTCTGCTTATCAATATAAATTTGCATGAGTGCCTTGAGTGTTGAAATATCTTTTTTATAACCCATGACAGTGTCCTTTAAGATGTAATTTTCCTTTTCAAGCTGTATCAGCCTCCGTTCAATTTCAGTTTTGGTCAGATCAATGAGCATGTCTTCTTCCTGAATGGTATCTTTCATTCCCAATAATTCAGAGTAGTAATGGATTTTGTCTGATTTCTTCCAGCCGAAACGATATTTCAGGGCAGACTCCGATTTATAACGAGGCAACCAGTAACAACAGGAACAATGCCTGAAATCATACATGGTCAAATTAGAATACTTTTCGCCAGCCAGACTGATACCGTCTCCCAAAACCCTTTTAGCAAGCCGTTTGAGATATTGATTAACCGCAGAAGGCGAAATATTGAACAACTGGCTATCCTTAGAAAGTCCATTCAGAGAGATGTGACTTTTGATTAAATCCGATGAGAACATCAATTTGATCCTCCGCCCGAAGCTGCCTCGTTTGACAATATCGTCTCGAATATTCAGTTCTTTGAAATCCTGATGTAAATCTGACACTTTGATATTAATTAATTCTCCCGGACTCCGAATTCCAGTATCATAGAGGAAAACGATTAATGCACGGTATTCCAGTTTCGCGTTATCACAGAGCGTTTTAATCTGATTTTCAGTCAGATAAACCCATTTGGGTTTTATCCGT
>JAFGXT010000284.1 GCA_016936495.1 Victivallales bacterium | reverse complement strand
GAGGCATCAGTTTTACGGGCGAGCGCGAAATCTATTTCCTGACGACATGACGCGACCCGTCCGCATTTATCTTCCGCCACCGCCCGCTCCAATGCGGCGTAGCGGGATGGTGTGTCGTGGAATCCGGGGATGGTTTCATGCAGGCGCGGTCCGGGCATATCCACCAGATCCGCCTGAAACTCGCCGAATGCCCGCGCCGCGCTGAAAGCCTGACGCTCTGATTCGATTATATCATAGGACAAAGCTTTTTCCACAAAAACATACACGCGCCAGTAGTTGCCTTCGGCGTCAACAACATAGGGCAACCCGTTCTCCGCAGGGATGACTGTGAGGGTGTGGCGACTTGAGTCGGGCAGTCCGTCCAGACGCGAACGGATATGGGTGGTAACTCTCATGATATTGTCCATGAGTTCAGCCGGGCGTTTGAATACAAGTGTGTTTATGCGCTGGAAAATATAGCGTATATCGGTACCGCCTTGACTGTAATCTACCGCGAAGGTGTCGTTGATATGTCCTGAGCCGTAAGGCATTCCAAACTGGAAGTCTCCGGGGATATCGAACATGGCTCCAATAGTTTTCAGGTCATGTTTAATCATGTTTCCGCTCCGTTTATTGTTTAAACAGCGTCTGAGGATACTCGCCGGACGCGATGAGTTTACTGACGCTTTCCGCTACGCTGTCTTTGTCTTCGCGGTAGGTTACGCCGAACCAGCTGGATGCGGTTTTCAGCACTTTTACCTTTGCCGTACCGTTTTCAATGAGTGTGTTCACCGCGAACGGGATGTAAAACTCGGACTTCAGTTCGTCGCCATGTGCTTCCAGAAAGCCGATGAACAGTTTTTCCAGATGGGTGAAAAGCGAGGGGGTGAAACCCCACATATTCATGGACGTTGGTTCATCGCCGCTGAGAGCGCGTCGCGAACCGTCGGGAAATTCGTTGAATATTCCTTCCGCTTCCCGGCGGATGCAGGTGAGTTCTTCCGCCTGTTGCAAAAAACCATCGGCGTCGGTACTGCATACGCCGCGGGATACGCTGCCGTGTTCCGACAAGGTCTTATCCAGACGGAAGCCGACCATGCAGAAATCCGCTTGGTCGTCGTCCTGAGCGGTAGTAAGGTATTGAGCCAGGACGCGATAGCTGTCGGCTCCATAAAAGTCATCGGCGTTGATTACTGCAAATGGTTCGTTAATAAGGTTTTTAGCGGCGAGGATGGCGTGTCCGGTGCCCCAGGGTTTGACGCGTCCTTCTGGCAGACTGAAGCCGGAGGGCAGGTTTTTCAGTTCCTGAAACGCGTATTCAACTTGAATTAGCCCTGAATACTTATCGCCAATAGAACTTCTGAAAGCGGCTTCAATGTCTTTTCTGATGACGAACACGATCTTGCCGAAGCCGGCTCTGACCGCGTCATAGACCGAATAGTCAATAATCGCTTCTCCTGAAGGCCCGACCGGATCAAGCTGTTTGAGACCGCCGTAACGGCTGCCCATGCCGGCGGCAAGAACTAAAAGTGCTGGTTTCATGTTTTTTGTCTCCAAGTTATATTCCAAATTAAATTTTCTATTAAGCCGAATCCCTGAAGATTAGTTCGCATTCTACAAATTCAGGGGTTATGTCATTGCCATCCAACAGTTTTAATATCTGCCGCGCGGCACTGAGTCCGATGTGATTGAGTTTCAGCGATACCGATGACAGGGCAGGGGTCAGATAACGCGCGAAGCTGAGGTCGTCAAAACCTATTACCGCAATGTCTTCAGGTATTGTCGCGCCGCTTTCCTGCGCCGCTTTTATAAAGCCCGCTGCCAGTACGTCATTGGCGCAAAGGACGCAATCGGTTTCCGGGCGGTTTGCGCGCAGCTCACGGAAGGCGTTGGCGCCGTGAATAAAAGCATCACCGCCGGAGTGTATCGTCAGCTTGTCGCTTATCTCTCCTAAACCTTCCAGGAAGCCAAGTTTTTTACGTTTGTCCAGGTGCCCGCCGATGTACGCCGGAAATCTCCTGCCGGTGCGGACAAAAAACTTACCTGCAAGCCGTGCGCCTTGTCCGTTGTCGAAGCTGACTGTGTATCTGGTTTCGCCGGACATGTGTCCGATGACTACATAAGGTACTTCCGCCTCGCGCGCAACTTTTACCAATTCCACCGATTCGGCGCTTCCCGCCACTATGATCATAGCTCCCAGTCCGCCGCTTAGAACATAAGTTCTGTAGGTCTCCAGGGTGAGTTCCGCGTCTGCTCTTGCAGGGAAAGGGTGCACTTGCAATAAAATACCCGAATCCATCAGTGCCGATTGAACTCCCTGTTGTATCTCATTGATGAAATAATCCGGTTGCTCTCCCGCCAGTAAAGGATAAAATAATCCGGCGATGTTGGAGCGGGGCGAGGACAGATTGCGTGCATGGATATTGGCGTGATAACCAAGTTCACCTGCTTTTTCGATGATATAACGCCGGGTCTTTTCGTTGATGCGTCCGCTGGCGTTGAACGCCCGCGATACCGTCGCCGTTGATACCCCGATTATACTTGAAAATTCTTTTATATTTAATTTCTTCATGTTTTCTCATATATTTGCGTAACCGATTACGCAAATATAATAAACTCACATTTTGTTATTGTCAACCCCTGTTATGGTAATTTTAAGGTAATTGATTACACATCAAAGATATAAAAATATCGATAAATTTATATTCAGTGCTATTGACATACCGACAAGAGGAGTTATAGTTAAAATCGTGATAGATATAAAAATATCGATAACCGCATATCCGGGTGAAAATAATAATGGAGATCGCGACAGGTATAAGGAAGAAATATCCGGTACCGATGATAAGGCGGCTGCCGTCATATCTGAGGATAATCAAGTCATATTCTTATGGCGGCATAGAATATATTTCGGCGACGGATATAGCCAATGAGCTGGGTTATGACTCGGTCAAAGTCAGGAAAGATCTGGCATTGACCGGAGTTTGCGGAAAGCCACGTATGGGCTACAAGGTGGATGAATTGATCCGGGCGATCCGTTCGATTGTTGGCTGGGATAAGAATTCAGAAGCGGTGCTGGTGGGTACCGGGTGTCTTGGATCGGCGTTGCTGGGGTTTACCGGTTTTTCACGCAGGGGTATAAATTTTGCTGCGGCGTTTGATGTTGATCCGCATAAGATCGGGATGACTGTACATGGGCACACAGTAATGCCGATGAGAGGAATGAAGAATTTTATAACAGAGAGAAAAATAGAGATTGCCGTGTTGACGGTTCCGGCAGATGCTGCACAAGAGACAGTCGATATACTGGTAGATGCCGGAATCAAAGGTATTTGGAATTTTTCTCCGGCGATTCTCAAGGTGCCAGCGAGAGTGGTTACGCAAAATGAAAATCTGATGTCCGGTCTCGCTGTATTTATGGTAAAAATGGCGACAGAATCGGTATGATGTCAATAAAACACAGGAAACTTTAACTGAATATATAATTTCCCAACCATACCCCCCAATTCGATTCCTTCTCAGGAATCAAGCTGCCGCTCCCTTCCCCCGGGGACGGCGGCTTCTTTGTTTCATGCCAGTAGGTCAGGCAATGATGCGCTTGAAACAATCCAGAAAGGCGTCAAACTGATTCTTTTTATCCATCTTATCTTGCATCAACTTGCGGGCTTTCTCGCCCATCTCCGCGCACATTTGCGGGCTTGACCAGACTTTCTCCATGGCGTCGGAAAATTGTTCGACATTGCCGGGATCGGTAAGGTACCCGGTTTCGCCGTTAAATACCACTTCCGGTATCCCGGTCATATTAGTGGCGATCACCGGTACTTTCATGGACATGGCCTCAAGCAATACATTGGGCAGGCCTTCTTTGTAAAGACTGGGAAAAGCAAGCATATCCATGCGCTCAAATACATAATTGGGTTCATTGGTAAAGGGGAAAAACGATACATGTTCTTCCAACGCGTATGCCGCCGTAACCGCTTTGAGCATGGCTTCATCGGGGCCTTCGCCCACAAACATCACGTGTATGTTTGGGAGTTTGCCGGAATCAAGCAACCGCTTTACTGCCTGAAGCAGAATAATCTGTCCTTTGCGTGGTTCCATGGCTCCGACTGACGCGATAACCGGAGCCGCACCGGGTCTGAGCGGATAATGTTTCAATGCCTCAGCACGAGTTTCCGGAGTAGAGGTGAAACGGTCAACTTCGGTGCCCTGATATACCAGTTCGATTTTTTCCGAAGGTATCTTATACACGTCAATAAGATATTGACGTGTAAAGTTGGTTATACATATGACCCGGGCGTTGACGTCTGGATCGGGCTGATAGTATTCACGCTTATACCATGGCACGATCGAGCCGGTTTTAGGCACCAGTATGGTTTTTAGTCCGGCGGCTTTAATACACTTTCCAGCGAATACCGCGCAGTGAAAACCGTCGCGCGGCGGATGGACGGTGGTTACCGCGACTTCACAGTTTCTCAGACCTTCAGTCCATAGCGCCTGATATTTGTCCTGATTTACAGTTATATCGTTGTAGTTATAGGTGAATACCTGTGCACCGGCGGCGCGGGCGTTTTCGGCGACAAAGGACGCATCGGGAGCAATCACCGTTATTTCGTGTCCTTTTTTTATGAAGTCCACTACCGCTTCGCTCACCCATATTTGAGTACCTCCGCGCAAAGCGGTGTCTTCGATAAATCCTATGTGCATATGTTAATCCTCCATGTTGTTTTTTGTCCGGTCAGTTATCATAAAGTCCGTCGATATTCCTGAGTACTTCGAGCAGGGCTTTGAATTTTCTGCGTATCATTTCGGTGCTGTAGCGCAGATGGACGGCTTTACGGTTGTGCTCAATGAGAGACTGGAACTTATCGCGTTCAAGCAATAGCTGACGCACTGTTTTCAGGAAACTTTCTGAAAAACCATCCTCCGGGAAGAGTATGTATTTTATCTGTTCCTCGTCGGGTAGATCGGATCCGACTACTTCCTCAAACACCGCTTCGGGGTAATATTGGCTGCATATAATGGGAATGCCGCCAGCGCTGGATTCGATTATCGGCAAACCGCGCCCCTCTGTTTCACTGGGGAATAAAATGACTGTAGCCAGGTGATAAATATCCTCGATGGACAAGGCTTTATAACCATATTCCTCAAATATCGGATGATAATCATTGCCCACTGAAAAGGCAAGATATATTCTCCGCGCCACGTCTTCGTCAACCGATTTGCACAGTTCTATGTATGCCTGAATAACTGTTTCCAGGTCTCCACGGTGCTCCACCGGCGTGGGGCCGGTGATGTGAAGTACCAGTTGGTAGTGTGAGTTCTGTTTGAATTCTTCGGCAAATTTAGGATAATGAAACAGCGCTTTAAGCATTTGCAGATCCATTTCTATGCGTTTGCGTCCGACCACCCGTGTGGGTTGGAGGCAATAAAGCGTACGATCTTGATTCAGATCCACCTGTTCCCTATCCTTATAGCTGAGCATAAGCGGTTTCTGATTGTTCATCCAGGTATCGAGTTCTTTTAGATGATTTTGTGCGCTGACAGTGGTGATTCTTTCTTTGCCGCCGGACAGTATCATATTCATGCGGGTTCTCACTGACTTGATAAAAAGCCGTGAGGCGCGGCGGAAAAATGTCTCGCTGATGGAAGTCCCCAGCTCGCTGACTTTCTGCGGATTAAAATCGAATTTCTGAATAAGCGCTTCGACCTGCGGACGGTTGATATTGACCTGAATCCAGCGTTTACCATCCCATGGATAAAGCCGGGTGAATAGATTCCAGAAAGGCCGGTTGTCGCAGTTGCGGAAGAAATGATCTCGAACTCCTGGCGATTCATCCGGAGCGCGTTCTGAAGCGGGTTTGCCTCCCTCCCAGTAAAAGTCATGGTTGGAACTGAGCACATATGTTCCGAACGCTTCGCTGACGATGGTGATTGCCAGCATAATCGCGAAATTGCCGGGATTGGTGGGGATGTTTACCGGGATTAGTAATCCGATATTGTTATCTTCAAGGTATTTACCCAGTTTTTCTGCAAATTCGCACGCCTGGTGCCACATGTCCTTGGCTACTGTGTCTGAAACGGCGCTGCCTTCGGGCATATCCTCGTAAAACAATTTGGAAAAACTGGAGCCGTTGCCCCACTTGTTCCAGCCGTTCATGTTGTCGATCTGAAAACGCCTCCATTGTGGCTTAAGCACCACATCAGCTTTTTCATGAAAATCCCCGGCGATAAAATGCAGAGGCAGACTGATGCTTTTTTCTTTGAAAATATTTTCCAGCGCCTCAGCGTATTTGAATATTTCGATGGAAACGCCGTCTATTCCGAAATCATAGGTGATAAACCCGATGCCCTTGCCACATTGTTCATAGAAATCATTTTTTGAATAATGGATCAGCCCGGGAGATTGGGCGGCGATGTTATCGACGAAAGCGGAAATATCATTCCAGTTGTGAATATCCGCTTCGGCTATTCTGTTCATCATGTCCGAATGCAATGACATGCATACCTCCTGTTATGATAAGATTGAATCAAACACTGCATTGATCATACAGCTCAAACACAATGCGCGGAAACAAATTCCGCACTGAATGTAATCTTATTATAGCACCGATTGCAATATTTCCAAGAAATCCGGCTGATTTTTATTTTTTTGATTTCTTTTTTCAGTCCAATCATGTTGAATTTTTCAATTCATTATTCTCTTCCCGAGATGGCGTTAACGCCATTTTCGCGCAAGATCGTCAAAGCCCGTAACATCGCTGTTTCATCGGAATGATCAACCTGAGGTGTGGTATCGTCCATTCCCAGCGCGAGGTATTTGCTCCGTGCCATCGCGTGATATGGCAGCACTTTGACTCTTTTTAGTTGCAGTCTGGACAATAGCTTTCCGGTTGCCTGGAGATTAGCATCAGAATCATTGCAGCCTGGAACTAGCGGAATCCTGATCTCAATTTTTGCGCCGCAATCAGAAAGCCGTTGCAGGTTGGCGATAATCAACTCGTTGCCCTGTCCGGTCAGCATGCGGTGCGTAGCGCTGTCGGCATGTTTGAAATCAAAAAGAAACATATCTGTTTCTGGCATAACTTTTTCTATCGCCGCCCAGTCTACGCAGCCACAGGTGTCAAGTGCTGTATTTATTCCTTTCCTCTTCAACGCCGTCAATAACTCAAAACAGAATTTGGGCTGTATCAGCGGTTCGCCGCCGGATAAGGTTACGCCACCTTCGATCCGGTAAAAATCCTGGTCTTCCAATACCAGTTTTAAAGCTTCTTCTACTGTAATTTTTTTGCCGTGAAGTCGTAGCGCATTGCCAAGGCATGCCATCTCACATTCTCCGCATGTCAGACATTTTTCACGGTCAAAATGATGTATTCCGTTTGTTAACGTATGGGCTTTACGCGGGCAGACCGGGACGCATTCTCCACAGTTGATACACTTATGGCTGTAATAGGCCTGCTGCGGTTGCTGCGCGATACTTTCCGGGTTATGGCACCAGCGGCAACGAAGCGGACAACCTTTCAAAAACAACGTAGTACGCACTCCAGGTCCGTCATGAACAGAAAAACGTTTAACTTCCAGTATGTTTCCAGTCGTACTCATAGTTTTACTCGCTTATATTTCGGGCGCGCCTGATGAACATGTCCTGTTCCTTGCGACTTAGTTCCGTGAAGTTGACGTTCCAGCCGCAGACGCGAACCTGTAATCCCTGATATTTGTCCGGATGTGCCTGCGCGTCCAAAAGTGTTTCGGCGTCAAAGATATTGAAGTGGATGGCAATGCCGTGTTTTTCAAAGTAAGTTTCAAGCAAAGTCCTCATGGCTGTAAGTCCGTTTTCGCCTTGTACCGTTGCCGGATGCATCATTACATCAAGCGGAAAATCCAGAAACTGTGCGGTGTCAATGCGCGTAACGGACTTTATCATAGCAGTAACACCGTTAATATCCATGCCCATGGTCGGGGAAGTGTTTTTGGATATTTCCTCGCCGGCAAAGCGTCCGTCCGGGGTCGCTCCGGTTTTCTGACCGAGAGAGATAAATGTTCTGGCGGAGTGTAATGACGCGATATAGAAACCATTACGCCCGTTAGGACGCAGGTTTATTTTGTTCGCGATAAAACGGGCAATAGCTTCCGCGTATAAATCGACGCTTTCAATTCCATTGCCAAATTTATTTTTGTCATGAAGTATTTTCAGACGAAGTCTTTCATGCCCGTTCCAGTTGTCGTTGAGAATTTCTTTGAACTGTACAAGTGTCAGCTCATTTTTTTCATAGACGAATTTTTTGATTGCCATCAATGCGTCAATGGCGGTAGCAAAACCAGCATGCAATATCATGGTGGGATTGTAATCGCAACCATTATGGAATGCATCGCGCATGGTTTTCAGGCTGTTCTCAACTGTGGCAGAAAACATTTGTGCTGGACTTATGAAACTCAAATATTGTTCAAAGTCATTTGTGCATGATATTACATTTTCTATTATGCTGTCGAGCTGCTTGAGATATGCCGAATAGAAGTCATCAAAAGTTTTGAAAGTGTCAAGTACTCCAGTATGACGCCCCAGGTCGATTCCCGAGGAGGGATCGACGCCATTGTTGAATATCAGTTCGATGGGTTTCAGTACATTGATATATGCCGGTGCGGTACAGTTGCCATTGCCTTTAGGCGTGAATTCATAACACCCCCAGATGTCGCAGGTTCTTGCCTCTTCCTGGTTTGCTCCTATGCCCATAAGTGAACGTCGAACAGATTCTTCACTAATGAAAACCAGACTGCTGTGTCCGCGGCGAATCATGTCGCATGTCATATTAAGAAACTTTTGTGGCGTGTTTTGAGCAATTTTTAATTGGACTTTTGGCGTGTAAATTCCAAGTTTATCATATTCTTCAAGGATAAGGTATGAGAGCTCATTGATTTCGGTCTCACCGTCTTTCCGGGTTCCGCCAAAGTATACAGGTTGCCCCCAATAGTTGTCAATAGACGCCCATTGCATCAAGAAATAATCGAAAAAATCACGAATCTGGTTTTCGGTATAACGACCATCCTTTAAATCTTGAACATAGTAAGGATAAATTATGCGGTCAATGTTCCCGAGAGAACGTACTTGGAAGCGGTCGATATATTCACTGAACATGAAGTAAAGATAAATAAGTTGTAATACTTCATAGGTATTGGCAGGTGCTCCATTAATTAGCGTGTCGAGGCATTTAGCCACTGCTGTAACGCGTTCATTGCTTTGCTCATGTTCCAACGCATAGGTACGGAAACGTTCCAGCATTTTGAGAATCGCTGTATAAGTGATCTCAATGCCGTCAAAATATGCTTTGCCTTCATAGGAGAGTTCGCCGCTTGCCTCATGTTTACTGCGATGGCGTCTGGCTCGTTCTCGAAGCCCCGGGAAGCCCAGCGCGAGAATGACGTCCCAGTCTGGTACGGAATGGTCGAAATCCGTCCACATCGCCGCTGCCCCTGTATGGTTTTGTTTATTCAAAAGTTTACCGGTTTTAAGGATGTTGTTATCAACCTCGGTGCTCCATTTGTTCATTAGAGGCGACAATGGCCGGTCATTGCGATCCCAACAACCGAAAGTTACAAACCAATCATGAGGGCTGACGTCAATACGGACATTTTCCGTTACATATTCGAATGCACGAGCTTTAACTACCTGATGAGGCAAACCCTTAAGTTCCTCTGCCAGCTTTAGAACATTCTCTTTTATCGTTTCGTTATCCAACCCGGTCGATTGGTCAAAGCCAATGTTGTTACCTTTTTTTTGTTCGTTTCGAGTGCGTAAATCGGAGTCGATTGATGTTTTTTTAAATTTACTCCAGATATAGTCTTTATCCTGCTTATCCATATTTTCACCTATTGGTTTCATTCAAATTTTTTCTAGTTTGTATGAATGTTATGCTCTGTTACAACCGGGTTGTCATGCTCCATTTGTTCCAGCCGACAGCCATTTTGGGAAATTTCTGTAATTAATTTATTCCGTGGGTGGAATATTACGGCCTTATTGTTATACTATAAGGCATGTGGCGTGAATTGTGAATAGCAAAATAAGGCAAAAAAATATACTTTTATGGCAGTTGAGGTGAGAAAGGATTTTTTGCGTCTGCATGCGCAACTGCATTTGCGGTTGGTTCATGCGGCAATCGGGACTTATCCGTGTTATACTGAAAAAACATCATTGTCAGTTAATCGGCTTCTGTTGGTTTTTGCTGATTCCGGCTGTGATGACAGTTATATCCGTGATTTGACGACTGGTGAGTTATTGCCGATGCGGTGTGGACATGGATATTTTATTCCGTGCCAACACGAAATCGATCAGCACCAGACCGAATCATTGCAATTTGTCTCTTTTCAATTCAATCTTGACCTGTTTTACGGCTTCGACATTATGGCACAATTTCCGGCATGCCGGGTTATCGACGATCCTGCATTAGTCGCGGAGGCACAGCAGTTAATTCGGCAGCAAGACGCTCCAATCGCGCTTTGCCGGATCAATGAAATAATTTACCATCTTTGTTTCCGTTGGCTTGGCGAAAAACCTGAACTCCTGAGACCAGATATGAAGTATCGCAGCCAATACGAAAACTTGCTGGATTTCGTTGAAAACCAAGGAGATGCATTGACTACGGTGGGAATGTTGGCGGAAATGAATGGAATGCGTCAAGATGTCTTTTCCCGAAAATTCACCAAGGAAATGGGATTGTCTCCGAAAGATTT
>JAFGXT010000283.1 GCA_016936495.1 Victivallales bacterium | reverse complement strand
CACGGCAATCGCTATGGCAATGAAAACACTCACGATTACTACCAAAAATGAAATACCGATAATAAGATTGCGCATTGAATTAATACGAGCAAAAATATCACTTGCCTGAGCTCCTACAGCCATAGACCATGTAGTGCCTTTTATTGGAGCGTAAGCGAAAAATCTTTCATGACCCATGAAAGGATACTGATCCGTGCCTGTTTCGCCTTTGGTCATGCGGGTCATCATTGCCGCAAGAGCGCTGAAATTCTGATTATTCCGTCCTTCTTCGATAAAGTTACGGCGATCAAGCACAAAATCGCGATTGTCATGAGCGATAAGTGCGCCGGAATGATCAATTATCCATGAGTATCCACCTTTGCCATAACGGATATTGTCAGTCACATCGCTGAGAATAGTTGCGGGAAGGCGGGCGATAAGTACAGCTTTGATCATCGAAGGATTTTTTATGTCCTTTACCGGAGTGGCAAGCATGATTACGGCGGATTTAGTAACTTTACTGATAATCACATCGGAAAATACCGTTTCCCCCATAAATGCGGACTGTATATATTTACGTCCGGAAAGGTCTGCGGTGGTTCCGTCAGGATATTTAGCTTTATAATTTCTATCGACTATTCCAAGTCCCAGGAACCCGTAATGTTGGACTTCCTGATTCATTGCCTGACTTTGGGCTTGCCAGTCATCACCCCTGATAACATTACGGAATGCAACCGCCTCAATGGCACTTTTCTGGTTGTTCAGTTTCTGTTCCACCACTTCGGTCCCAAGCTGGGCTGTTTGAGCTAGAGCTATCTCAACATTTTCCTTTGCTGCTCCTATGCTTTCGAATACTGACACAATGGTAAGGATGGCACAGGAAGCCACAATCAAACCGGTCATGATGATAATCAGTTTTGCCTTGATTCCCAGATTCTTGAACTTTGCACTCATAATATCCTTTCCTTTTATTGTTTCGGGTTATGACGTTACATAAAAAAAGCTTGCTGAAGCACCGCTGTAATTATAAGTATAGTGTATATCACAATGCAAATCAATAACATTAAACTAACGATTTGAAAATAAATTTGAAAATATATATAATTCAGCCTGAAAAAATCCTTGTTTTCAGGCTGACGGATACATTGTTCAAGGATTCAGGAACTTGATGACCGCGTCATAATCGGGTTCTTCGGTGATTTCCGGGACAAGTTGGCTGTATACCACCTTCCGGTTCTCATCGACGACGATGACGGCGCGGGCGAGTAATCCAGCAAGGGGACCGTCGTTCATCGCCAGTCCGTAGTCTTTGCCGAAATCGCGGTTGCGCAATTCTGAAAGCATGATTACATTGTCGATGCCCTCGGCGCCGCAGAACCTTGCCTGGGCAAAGGGCAGATCGCGTGATATGCAAAGCACTTTGGTTCCGGCAAGGCGTGCCGCCTCCTGATTGAACCTTCTTACGGACGCCGCGCATACGCCAGTGTCAACACTGGGAAATATGTTCATAACGATTTTTGTCCCGCTGAAATCTTTTGAACTTACATCGGAAAGATCATTCTTCGTAAGCAAAAACTCTGGAGCTTGATTCACTTTTTGCGGTATTTTGCCGGATAGTGTTACTGAGCCGCCTTTGAATTTTACAGTACTCATACATACCCCCTGTATGGTTTGTGTTAATAACATTTAACTAACTTAACGGACTAAAGATGAATATCTTTATCCATTTCTCATAATTTAATTATAAATGTTGGAAAAATTAATGCAATGTTTTTTATGAAAATGTGATTATTTTTGTGTATCTATACTTTATTAAAACAATAAAGTATTGCGTAAAGCCAAGGGGAGATGTATATTACGCATTGAAATTCTCAGGTGAATATTTATTTAAAGGACTATACATGACAGAAGTAATACATGAAAGCTCCAGCAGAAGGCGTTATTTTCGTTTAACCGCGCCGATCAGGGTAACATATAATGGTAAAGAATATCTTACCGAGAACTGGAGTTTAGGTGGATTTAAGATACATGAAATTGATTTTGTTCCGGAAAAAGATGCTGTGCTTGAATTTACCCTTGGCATACCTTTTCAGGATTATGTGCTCAGCGCCGGACAGTGCGCCCGGGTGGTGATGTATAATCCGGAGGAGAAAAGTTTGGCATGCGAATTTATAGAGATGAACATTCGCACCTCGGAGATGCTGAAATATTTCAGTGACTGTCTTATCAGCGGGGAAATGGCGAGTATAGATCACATAATCCGCCATATAGATATACCAGTAACGCCGCCGCCGATGGTGGACACACGCCCCAGGCAGGATCAGCCGTTTAAAGTGAAACTGGCACGCGTGATGATGTTGCTGTTCTATCTTTTGCTGGGAGCCGGCATTATAACGTATGCTTTGACGACGGTGTATTCACATGTGTTCAGGGTGCATGTCGATACCGCGGTGGTATCTATATTGAGAGAGGAGGTGGTTTCTCCTGTGAATGGCGTTATTGAGCGTGTGTATCTGCCTGCGGGGGGAATTTTTTCTAAAGGGCAACCTTTGTTGGAAATAAAAAATCGTGAGATGCTGAAAATGCGTGAGCGGGCGGAGATGGAACTTGAAAGAGCGAAGAAGAATCTGGCTTTTGAGCAAAGCAATCTGTCCGCATTGGAAAAAAAGATAGCCTTGTATAAAAATATAACCGCAGCACGTATAAGCAGTCTTTCCCATAAAGTGACAGGTTTGACCAAGGAACTGGAATTGGCGGAAAAGGACTATAAGCGTCAGTTCGGGCTTGCGGATGTCAATGCCATTTCCAGGAGCAAGGCGGAGCAGGCGGAAAGTACGATGGTGGAATTGAAAAGAACGCTCGAATCCACTCAGGAGGATTTAAATATCCAGCGGCACACGATGGAGGCTTTGAATAATGGCTTGTTTTTCAGCGGCATAAAAGTCGAACAGAACCGGGACGATCTTGTCAGCCGGATTAAAGCCGTCGCGACGGAAGTAAAACTCAAGGAAACCGAACTTGAGTCGATAAAAAGAAATTACAGTCATGAGATTATCCGGGCGCCTTTTGACGGCAAACTTTTGCGCGTGGTAAAATCTGAAGGTAATTTGATAAAGGCCGGGGAACCGGTGTTGTTTATTGAGAAGAACGGCAAATTGGAAATAGTGGCGTTTCTGACGCAAAGGGAAGTTTCCAGGGTTTCGGATAGAGAGGAGGCGGTGGTATATGTTCCTTCTGAAGAGAGACATTACAAAGCTAAAGTGATGTCTATTGACAGAACCAGCGGGTTTGAAAATCCTGGAGATGTGGATTTTCGCTGGCGAAGTTCCTCGGATCGTTCGGCGGTAGTGAAGCTTGAGCTGATAGACTCGGCGCAAAAAGATCATGGTCTAAGACCTGGATTGCCGGTAATGGTAAATTTTAAAAGTTCTACTTCTGACAACAGTGTAGGGCGATTTATCCGTAAATATATCTTGCGTGAAGATATAGATATATAGTGCTATGAATAAAGATATTATAAATTGCCGTCCTGACCCTTTGGCGTTGCCGGATTGGAAACCGGGGTTTGATTTTCGCTGGCGTGATGCGCTGGAGTTATTCCTTTATGTCGGCGTGGTGGTGATTTTCAGTATTGAAGGAAGTATTCGTTTTGAGGAGTTCTGGCGGGAACGTTATGTGATAGTGTCGCTGGCGGTCATCGGTATATGGCGTTATTCGTGGTGGTTGCTGCACCTGATCAGGGCGTTGATCTACCACTTCTATGTATTTCCGAAGATTCGCGTCCGCAGTGATCGGCTGTGGGCTGGAGGCTGGCGACCGGAACAGATAATTTTCATGGTATGTTCGTATAAAGAACAATATAAGGTTACCGAGAAGATGTGTCTGGGAATTATCCGCAATTTGCGTAATCTGGGTATTCCCGGGCAGATATATATCAGCGGCACCGAGAATGACGAAAAGCAGATAGAGGCGGTTTTTCGCCATTATGCGCCTGATGATGATATAAAAATAATATTCATTCGCCAGCGCATTCCTGACAAGCGCATAGCTATTGGTCAATTGCTGCGTTCCGTCAGTCGCCATACTCCCCGGGCGGATGTTCCGGTGGTATTTATGGATGGTGATACCGCCATTGCGCCCGGGTGCTTGCGTAAGTGCGTGCCTTTGTTTGAGTTGTTTCCGGATGTGCACGCTCTGACTACTCATGAAAAAGCGGTAGTCGAAGGCAATATGTTTTTTCAGAAATGGTTTGATCTGCGTTTTGCCCAGCGTCATATGCAGTTTCAGTCCATGGCTCTTTCCGGGAAAGTGCTGACGCTTACGGGCAGGTTGTCAGTTTTCAGAGCGGTAAAAGTACTTTCGGAAGAATTTATATCGACGATTGAAAATGATTCTCTGTCGCATTGGCTATGGGGGTCTTTCCGGTTTTTATCCGGGGATGACAAAAGCAGTTGGTACGCGTTGGTGAAGCAGGGTGCCAGGATGTTGTATGTGCCTGACGCCATGGCTTATACTATGGACAAGGTGGAGGGTAATACTTTTTTCCGCATATGGCGCAACACTCTGCGCTGGTCAGGAAATTCTTTGCGTAACAGTGGCAGGGTCATAGCTATGGGGCCGAGAAAAGTAGGATTGTTCACCTGGTGGTGCCTGGTGGATCAGCGTCTTTCCACCTGGACTTGTCTATCCGGACCGCTTGCCATTTTGGGGGTGGCTCTGGTGAAATCTCCGTATTCGGCGCTTGCCTTTGTGTTGTGGATATTTATAAGTCGTTTTTGTTTTTCCTGTGTGTTGTTTTTTTACGGTGGCAGAATCGACATGACCTTTCCGTTTCTATTGTACTTTAATCAGCTTGTTACCGCCAGCGGCAAAATGTATATACTGTTCCGGCTTCCGCTTCAGCGCTGGACGAACCGCAGTGACGTCGAGTACGATGGCGCCGGAAATCTGTTCAAGCATGTGGTGGCGATGTATATAACTATACTGGCGCTTTCCGCTCTGATACTTTTCGTTGGACTTTACACCAGAGTGATAAGTTTTCCTGAATGGCAGTCAGTCCGTATCATGCTGGGAATGTAATTATATTTCAGACGCGTATTTCAGGGATGGAAAATACGGTATTTTCGCAACTGCTTTCAAGTGTTTCCGCTTTACTCCAGCCTTTTCCGGTAAGGAATTCGCACAGATCATATACCAGGCAATCCGGGGCGGAGGCTCCAGCGGAGACGCCGACATTTTTCGCTCCTTTAAGCATAGCTTCGGTAACTTCGGTATAATCATTGACTAGAAAAGCGCGTGCGCCGTGGCTTCCCGCTACTTCACGGAGCCGATTGGAGTTGGAACTTTTGGCGGAACCGATGACAAAAACAGTATCGCATTTGGAGGCAAGCAGTTTAATCGCATTTTGCCGATTGGCGGTGGCATAGCAGATGTCGCTTTCGCCATGAATACCTGGGAAACGACTTTTCATAGCCGTAACAATGTCGGAGGTGTCATTGATGTTTAAGGTGGTTTGAGTGAGGTAGGCGACTTTGGCGTCGGGCGGGATGTTTTTTGCGGCACGCTCGAATTGCACCAGATTTTCAATCACAAAAGCGTCGCCTCGGAGCTGACCGAGTGTACCTTTTATCTCCGGATGATCGCTGTGCCCGAGAATGAAGACGACGTAGCCGCTTTTTACCAGTTCTCTGCCCCGGTTATGGATTTTTTTCACCAGAGGACATGTGGCGTCAATGGTTTTAAGATTGCGCTGTTGTGCTTCATTTTCAATGCAGAGGGATACGCCGTGGGCGCTGAAAACAATAATCCCGTTTTCGGGAACTTCGGTGATGTTATCGACAAAAACAACGCCACGGGCACGTAGATTCCTTACCACATAGTCATTATGGACTATCTCATGGTAGACGTATATGACGTCGTTAGATTTATTCAGAGCAGCCTCGACGGTGTCCAGAGCACGTCTTACTCCGGCGCAAAATCCCCGTGGAGAAGCTAAAAATAATTTTTTCATAATAATTTTTTTATTTCCTCGGGGCAAAGGATTATGCTTTTTTGAACAATCCGCTGGTCCATTCTTTTTCCGTGAATGACTCCAGCATTTTCAAGCCCAGCTTACAGAAGCCCGCGCTGATGCCATCAAATTCGCTGTTAAGTATTCCGGCAAGGATAAGATATCCGCCGGGTTTGACGAACGAATTGATAATCTCACGATTTTGCAGCAGGACATGACCCAGAATATTGGCGGCGACCAGTTCGTATTGAACTGTGTTGGATGCGGCAAATCCGGTCAGGTCGGCGACTTGAGTGCAAATGGAGCCGTCGGCGATATGATTGAGCTCAAAATTCTCATGCGATACGCGAATGGCGTCGGGATCGATATCAAAGGCGCAGATGGGTTTATAACCGAGTTTTGCGGCGGCGATGGATAATATTCCGGAGCCGCAGCCGGCATCGAGAAAGCTCTTTGAGCCGGTGTCGGCGAGTTTATCGATCATTTTCAGACAGAAGCTGGTGGTGGCATGTTGTCCGGTGCCGAAGCTCATGCCGGGATCTATTTCGACTATCACTTGTCCGGGGGTGGCGTTATGTTCGCGCCATGAAGGTTTGACGATGAGACGGTCGGATATTTCTATTACGTGGAAATATTTTTTCCAGACCTCGCTCCAGTCTTCACGTCTGACGGTGAGGGTCTCGACGTCGCTGACGTTTACGCCGAAGCCGCTCCAGTCCGGCAGCATGGCGTTGATTTGTGTTTTTACGTTTTGCGCTTCTGTTTCGGTTTCGCAGTAAACCATATGGTATGAGAGTTTCAGTTCACGATCCTGCCAGCTGCTGTATTGCAGATCCAATGCGCAGAGTAATTCCGGCACAATGCCGGGGTTTTCTGACAAGTCGGTAAGTTTACAGCAATATATTATATTCATGTCCATAAAAAAGTATGCTCTTAATTTTTATTCTGTGTTTTTGCCCATGAATCGCGCAGCGCCACGGTACGGTTGAAAATAAGTTTTTCCGGTGTGGAATCTTTATCCGCGCAGAAATAGCCCTGACGTTCAAACTGGCAGATGAAGCCGGGAACGGCTTTAGTCAGTTCCGGTTCCAGATATGCCTTTTTGATTTCCAGCGAATCCTGATTGAGGCAGTCGAGCCAATTATCTTCAGCGCCGGGATTTTCCACAGAGAACAGGCGGTCATACTGCCGTACTTCGGCTTCGACGGCGTGATCGGCGGATACCCAGTGGATGGTACCTTTGACCTTGCGTCCGTCGGGAGCGGAGCCGCCACGGGTCTCGGGGTCATAGGTGCAACGCAATTCGGTGATATTGCCGGCGGCGTCTTTTATGACTTCCGTGCATCTGATGAAATATCCGTAGCGCAATCTGACTTCGGCTCCGGGAGCCAGGCGGAAGAATTTCTTTGGAGGTTCCTCCATAAAATCATTGCGATCAATATAAATATTGCGCGAAAACGGCACCAGGCGTTCGCCCTGCGTCGGGTCTTCAGGGTTGTTTGTCGCCTCAAGCTCTTCGCATTGTCCTTCCGGATAGTTTTCGATGACCACCTTTAGTGGATCCATTACCGCCATGACGCGGGGAGCGCGTTTATTGAGGTCTTCGCGGAGGCAATGTTCCAGCAGAGCTATATCAGACAGGCTGTTGGTCTTGGTTATGCCGAGTATTTCGCAGAATTTTCTGATGGCTTCGGGGGTGTAACCGCGCCGTCTCAAACCGCAAATGGTCGGCATACGCGGGTCATCCCAGCCATTGACGTGTTTGCCCTGCACCAGTTCCAGCAGACGCCGTTTGCTCATGACCGTATAAGTAAGGTTAAGGCGTGAAAATTCAATCTGACGGGGGTGTGGGGTCGCTCCGGCGGCTTCGATGAACCAGTCGTAGAGCGGACGGTGAATCTCAAATTCCAGAGTACAGAGCGAATGAGTTATGCCTTCGATGGAATCGCTCAGGCAATGGGCGAAATCATACATCGGATATATACACCAGGAGTCGCCGGTACGGTGATGGTGGGCGTGGCGGATACGGTATATGGCGGGATCGCGCATATGTACATTAGGGTGAGCCATGTCTATCTTAGCCCGCAAGGTTCTGGAGCCATCCGGGAATTCACCTTTGCGCATTCTTTCGAATAAATCCAGATTTTCCTCGATGGAACGATTGCGGAAAGGGCTTTCCTTGCCGGGTTCGGTGAGGTTGCCACGGTATTCCTTGACCTCATCAGCGGAGAGATCGCATACAAATGCCTTGCCGCGCCGGATTATCTCCATAGCGAACTCATAAAGTTTTTCATAATAGTCCGAGGCATAGAAAAACTTGTCTTCCCAGTCAAACCCCAGCCATCTGACATCATCCTGAATGGAATCTACATATTCCACATCCTCTTTGGTGGGGTTGGTATCGTCCATACGCAAATGACATACTCCGCCGAATTCCCGGGCGACGCCGAAGTCTATGCAGATCGCTTTGGCGTGTCCTATGTGCAAATAGCCATTGGGCTCAGGCGGGAAACGGGTAACTACTTTGCAACCGTTCGCGACGTCATTGGACACAATTGTACGGATAAAATCTAAAGGCTCGTTTTTTTCTTCAGACATATGATGTTCCCTCGCTTATATAAAAAGTGCATGATCTGTAACTCTTCTGATATTACAATAAGTCCATATGACGGCTTTTTCCAGCCGTGCGGAGCGCGGGAGGATGTTTTTTCTATTGATTTTGGATATTAAAAACTTTTTTCCACCGATTAATGGCGATTAAGCGCCAGATGACCGGCGAAAAGGCGGCTTTGGTAGTTGTGAATTTGCGCATTTCGCGGGCGAGCTCGTCGCGATTTACATATGGCTCGCGGAGAATATCGTCAATATTTTCCAGCAACAGAGTCTGGAATAACAGTCGTTGCCATTTCGCGCCGGTAACAAATTCGCTGTCGATGATATCCGACTTTGAATAAATGTTGTTGGGCAGCAATTTGGCGAACGCTTCCCGTAGTATATGTTTGGTCAAGCCATCTTTGATCTTGAAGTGGAAAGGCATACGCAAGCTTAACTCTATCACCCGATGATCCAAAAATGGATGCCGGAGTTCACATTTGCCTTGCGCGGCGCAACGGTCAAGAAAATGCAGCGATTCGCGCATCATAAGAATATCCTGAAGCGCGACGGCGAGAAGTTTGTCCCGTCCTCCCTCCGGCATAAAGTCGTTAAGCATTTCTTTTTCACCCACCAGAAATTCTTTTTTTACCACCGTTTCCGCCAGTATCGGGTTTCTGCCGAACGCGTTTTTTCTGAGTTTATTGATGACTTTCAGCCAGGGTTTCTGACTGGTCCATTTGAAACGGCGCAGATCGGAGAAAAAGGTGGTCGCCGATTCATTGAACATTCTGCGGTTCAGGTATGCCCAGTAAAAGTCCAGATTACCGAACAGGAACTGGCTGGCGCCTTCGCCGTCGATGATGATCCGATTTTCACAATGTCCTTTGGCGTAGAGCATCCAGTTGCAGATGTTGCGCTCGAACTCAAAAGGGAAATCATTGGTATAGATCATCATATCGTAGTCCATTAGAAAATCCATGCTCTTGAATTCGATGATATGATTTTCCGCTCTTATTGCCTTGGCGACGCCGGTCGCTGCCCGGATATTGTCCGGATAATTGCCTTCGCTTGACAATGAGAATGTTTTAATTCGCTCGCCACCGGAAAGTTCATTGGCAAGACATGCGGTTACGGCGGTGTTGACATCTCCGCTCAGCCTGAAGCCGTCAGGATAATTGTGATTAAGCTGGTTTTTGAGCGACTCCATAAGCCGGTCGCGGTAGTCGTCGGCAGTTTCGGCAAAATCCATTTCCGGTACAATGTTGAAGTTCAACTTATACCAGCATTGCGCCATCAGCGGACACCCCGGGCTCCAACCGTGTAAACTTTGCTCTACATAATGTCCAGGCGGAAGTTCATATATGTCCTGCCACAAAGTCTTGGTCTTGCGCCGGGTCATTCCCGTGGACAAATAGTAATAAAGCATTTCAGAATTGAACTGCGGTTTGAAATCTGGAATATTCAAAAATTGTTTGACTTCCGACGCTACCCGGAAGCACCTGTAGCGGTTGATGAAATACATCGGCTTGCCGCCGACCCGATCCCGGGCAATGAAGAATTTCCGCTTTTCCTGATGATATATGCAGAAACTGAACATGCCTTTCAGATATCTCAGGCATTTAGTCCCCCAGCGGGAGTAAGCAGCGATCACCACCTCGGCGTCAGATTCCGACTTAAAGGAATACCCCTCACTGGCAAGTACCCGCCGTAATTCAAAATGATTTACTATATCCCCATCAAGAATAATCCAGCTTTCGCCGTTTTCATAAGATATGGGCTGCCTGCCCGCATCGGTCAGATCACTTATCAGATTATGACGTACGCCCAGAGTAACATTCAGGTCATCACATGAGAAATGCTTTATCCCGCAATGAGCCCTGCCGCGATGCTTTACCGATTCCAGCGCGTCATGCTCCTGCGTGATATGCTCATCACTTATATCAAATAATAATCCACCCATAACTACAAACACTGAATAATTGTTAAACTTAGCTACTATCAACTATACTAAAAAAAACCCGTTCAGGCAAATGTCCGACACCGAAAAACGTAAAAAACTTCTTAAATCATCTGCTTATAGACCTCTAAAGTCTCTTTTGCCGCTTTTTCCCAGGAAAAATCCCTGCGTCTGAGTCCGCCGCGCTCAATGAGAGTTTCACGTTCGGCGGAGAACAACCTGACGATTCCCTCCGCGATAGCGGCAACATCATACGGATCGGCATAAACTGCCGCGTCTCCGCCTACCTCCGGCATAGATGAACAGTCTGAAGTCAACACCGGAACGCCGCAGGCAAAAGCCTCCAGAATAGGAATTCCGAAGCCTTCGTATAAACTGTTGAACAACAAACCTTCCGAACACGCTATCAGCAAATTCAAATCCTCCACCGGTCCCGCCAGAATAATATCCTTATCCTGCTCTGCCGCCGCTTGTATCCGGGCGAGTTCCTCTCCATTTTTGGGCAGGAACCCGGCGACGATCAACTTCATAGATCCTATTTGCGGTTTCGCCAGTTTGAAAGCTTCAATAGTACGACCAATATTTTTGCGGTGATCATCGGCGGATATGCTCAGCAGGTAAGCTCCCGGCTCCTGGCTTCCGGCGGCGCTGAAAATCCTGACACGCGCGGAATCCTTTTCCGCTGCCGTAAGCGGACGAAGGTGAGGATCACATGACAAATGTACAGTGGTAACTTTGTTTTCATCTACATTGAATATTTCGCAGGTGTCCTTGCGGGTGGCGTCCGATACCGTGATTATATGGTCGGCAGTACGTACTGCCCGTTCAAATATTTCAGGAGCTTTGTTGTAAAAACCCGGCAGGCGGTAGCGGCGCAGATCATGAACGGTCAGGACGCGAGCCTTACCTCGGTTGGGAGGCATCATATTATGAAAAGAATGATAGAGGTCGAATTTTCCGGTATAGTGTTCCAGGCGGGGAAAGTTAAAGTTTTTCCAGAGCTTTTTCAGATGGTTTATCCGCATCCGTGCGGGACAGAGTTTGAAGCGTTCAGGATTCATGTCTTTCAGTACAGCTTCCGCCTCATGCATATACTTTCGGTGCAGAAATAAACGGAATTCCAGGTCTTCATCCATTGCGTCGAAAGCTTTCAATAGATTTATGCCGAAAGTGTAAAACCCGGAATATTTATTTTTCACCACTGTATTGAAATCAAAAGCTATTTTCATTTTTTTTGCTCCGTATACGCATAATATAATACACTTTTATCGCCATCGCGCTCCCAAGCCAAAGGTACATCATCCTGATGTTGCCTCAATAACTGCTGTTTGAAAGATCCCAGCCATAATCTTTCCGCCTCCGCTGTGCTGTATTCTCTTCCGGCACCCAGCATCTCCGCCTTGAAATCCTCCATGCCAGGCGGCGGTTCATAGCAGACACTGTGGCGGATAAAAAAATCTTTGTCTCCGCGGACAATCATAGTGCAAAACTTTGACTTACCGGAAAGTATCTGTGTGCAACGCTTTGTCCAACCATTATACACCTCACGCTCTTCCAGTTCCACCGCTTCGAACCATAGTTCTCGCGCTTCCTTCGCCGTCCCGGCAATACCTGAACCGATCATCAACTTCTCAATCTCATGCTCGCTCAATTCCCCCCGAAAATCCACAAACACCTTGCATAAATCCAGACGTTTCGCGCAAGACCACTTCCTGATTTTACTTACCCCATAGGGATCCACTACCAATATATCCGCAGAATCGGTTTTTACCAGAATATTTCCGCTATGAAAATCCGGATGATGAAGTCCGGCGTCAATAAAACTCTTTACCAGGATACATAACTTATTCAGAAATATCTTCCGGCTTTCGTCATCGGCAATCAGATCATGCCAGTATTTCTTGCCGCTGACGCAATCATGTTCCGCGCGGGATACCAGAAGCGCATCAGAACCGCTTACCGCCCAGTTCATATATTTAACCACCGGAATGAAATGTTTTTGCAGAAGCATGGCGGAGTCATATTCGCTGCGGATTTTATTTTTCAACCTTGTCCGCAAACGTTTGAGCAGAGACTGCGGATGATCATGTTTGATAAAGAAACTGGTACCGTCCGCTTTTTTTAAAAGGAATACGCTTCGCAAAGAATTACTTTTGACCAGGGAGAGGTTGTACGCTCCTCCGGTCAGTTCAAGCTGTTCAGCGCATTCGGCGTTGCCATGCCACCAACTCCAGTTTTTATTTGTAAAACATTCTTTTGTATCGGACATTTCGCTTCCCAGAGGCTGAATAAAGTTTAATAATTAAATATAACGCCCTTTACTATATTGGCAAAGCAAAAGAAAAAAAAGAAAGAAAATCTGCAAAGTAGATCGAACGTCGGTCTCGTATTAAAGAAAAAAATGTTATGGCAAAGAGTTTTGTCAGTCCCGT
>JAFGXT010000282.1 GCA_016936495.1 Victivallales bacterium | reverse complement strand
GGAAGAGCTTGAATTCAATGCCCCACTCCCGGAAGATATGAAGTCTTTTCCGCTTACAGGCGTTTGTCCGGGTTATATTCTTCGCTGATTTGTTCAGCTTTCTTCTTCGCCTCATCTTCCCGACGGATTCTGACAATGGTCTCAGTATTGCGAATAGGCAGTCGTGTCGACGGATTGAGCGTTGGAGCTCCGGGAATGATGTAATTATCCGCCAGATTTTTCCGGGCTTCTTCAACGCAATGAGCGTACTGCGGAAGCCATTGTGACTGAGCAATAACCATTTCATCCACCATTTGCCACACTTCCGGAGGTGTACATACAGCAGCGGTCAGTGGATCATGAAGCATTGCCTGTTTTAATAACAAAATATCTCCATGAACAGCCGCCTCCATAGCCATTTCCTGAACCCTGACACTGGCTGCGCAAGTCGCGGCACATGCCACGGGCAGATTGCCATATACCGGCATGTTCAATCCATTGCGATCTGCATAGCCCGGAATTTCCACCACACAGCCATTCGGCAGGTTGGTGATATTATGCCGATTGATTACATTAAAATGTCCACGATATATGCGTCCGGTCTCCAACGCCTCAATAATATAAGAGCCGTGCTCATGTGAACGATTATCGAACTTTGCCGCCTCTTTTTTCAGAAGTTCTGGAAACTCATATTCAAACCAGTTTCGTTCTTCCAGGCATACACGCAGATAACCGCCGGTTTCGCCGTTGATCCAACTGCCCAAATCTATCCAGTTCATGATTTCAGAAGGGCGTTTACGGTAATACGGCACATATTCAGACAGATGACCATTGGATTCAGTAGAATAAAATCCGAAACGTTCGAACATATCAAGACGGATTTTTTCAGTTTTCCGCAACTCAGGATCAGCACTCATCGCGGCGTATATTTCCTGCTGCGGCACAATTTCACCATTACGACGAACCTCGATAAACCAGGTCTGGTGGTTAATGCCAACACATTTATAGTCAAACTCATGTGATGGAATTTTCAGAGCTTTTGCAATCTGGCTCGCGCCATGTTGAACCCCATGGCAAAGACCGATGGTCATTACTTTACCGTATTTATTGCACGCCCATGTATTCATGGCGTTGGGGTTGGAATAGTTAAGCATAATTGCGTCAGACTTCGCGCATTCGCGGATGTCGCGGCAAAATTCCAGCATGACATGAATTGTACGCTGTCCATACATAATGCCTCCAGGAGCAAGGGTATCGCCCACGCACTGGTCAATCCCGTACTTCAGGGGAATTTCTATATCAGTCTTGAAAGCCTCCAGCCCACCGATTCTGGCACAGCAGATAACGTAATCCGCATCGCGCAAGGCTTCGCGCCTGTTAAGAGACGCACTGACCTTCGCTGGCAGTTCATTGGCACGGATGTCGCGCTCAACGATTTGACGAACCATATCCAGATTATGCGCATTAACGTCATGCAAGGCTAATATAGAGTTTTGCAACTCCGGCACACAAAGAACATCCTGCACTAAACGTCGCGTAAAGCCAAGACTACCGGCTCCGATAAAAGTAATTTTTACTGTTTTTTTCATTTTACACCTTTAATTGATGATTGATCTATTTATATTATAATATTGATTATGTTAATTTTAAACATAAAACAGTTTCAATAAAATATCATAATGTTTTCATTTTATGCTTAATGAATTATTACATTTGCCCGACAAATATTTTTTCCGCAATTTTCATTACGGAAACGCCGGGTTGCAACTTAACGCCAGAATCAGCATGGCGGGCTATGAATCGCCACGACAGGGCAATTATTGCTGGAACGGGCTTAATCGCGGCAGTGAAGAGTTCATTCTCTGGCAATTAGGTCTCGCGGGAATGGGAGAATTACGTTTTGAAGATCGGACATATGTGCTGAATCCGGGTCAGGCAATGTTGCTGAAAATCCCTCACGACCACTGTTATCAGGTATATCGGGAAAGCAATGAATGGAAAATTATTTTCATTATCCTACGTGGTTGCGAATGTATGCGTATCGGCGCGGAACTGATAAATCAACTGGGACCGGTTTCGCCATCCTACAACTCTGTCCAAGTTTTGCGGATCGCGAACGGAATCATGAATTCTGACAATGAAAACGACCCCTGGAAAATGTCTGAAGCTGCTTATTCGCTCCTGATGAATATGGGCGCGGAATATCAGACAGACTCTAACCTTTTTCCGCTTTCAGAGTCTTTAAAAAAATCCCGACGGTTTGCCATGAAAAACTTCACCCGTAATATCAGTGTGACAGAAATGGCCGAAGCGGCTGGAATGAGCTATTCTCATTTTTCCCGTGAATTCACGGCTCATTGCCGGGTCTCACCTGGAGCATTCCTGCTGCAACTGAAACTGGAAAAAGCATTGAACTTACTTCAAACCAATGCCTTATCCATTAAAGAAATTGCCTCTGCATGCGGTTTTTCCTCTGTCAGTTACTTTTGCAGAGCCTTCAGTCATAAATTCAACAGACCTCCAGGCGCCTTCCGCAATAACAACTAAAAAGCCTCCATAAAATAACCTTTATATATATGTGCCGTAGTCGCAAGCTCGTTGGCTTTGGGCGCCTGGAGTATCCCGCCTGTTGCGGTTCTGTCGAAAAACGGTTGCGGTCTGCTCTTTGAGGTTCAGAAACAGATTATAATTGTAATGTCAATACCAGATAAGAAAAAACATGATATAAATTGCTCTATCGTTTTTATTTGAGATAAAAGTGTAAATCAGGTTGATATATACATCACTCTCTGCTAAATTTAATGACTTTTGCAAATAAGCTATGTATAAACATATTTTGGAGATTTTGCCGTGAATGATACTGAAAATCAGAATGTCGAATCTGCGGAGGATATTTTTTCGCAGCGTTTAAATAAAGTAGCCGCTCTTCAGGAAGCCGGGATTAATCCTTTTGGAACCCGTTTCGACGGTGCGTTGAAAATCAATACTGTCCGTGATGGATATAAGGCGGACAGCGAGGAAGATCAGCCCGTGAGTATCGCCGGCCGTATGATGAGCCGCAGGATTATGGGGAATGTTATCTTTGCCGACGTTAAAGACAGCTCGGCTGCCATTCAGATGTTCGTCAGCAAAAAGGAAATCGGCGCGGACGCTTTCAATATGGTCAAAAAACAGCTTGATATCGGTGATATCATCGGTGCAAGTGGAAATTTGTTTGTTACGCAGACCGGGGAGCTTTCCGTCAAGGTAAAAGAGCTGACGCTGTTGTCAAAATCCATGCGTCCGCTCCCGGAGAAATTCCACGGTCTGACCAATGTGGAACAGCGTTACCGTCAGCGTTATCTTGACCTGATCATGAGCGATGACAGCCGCAAGGTTTTTCAGCAGCGTTTCCAGATTATTAGAGAAATCCGTAAGTTTCTGGAAAACCGAGGATTTCTGGAGGTGGAAACTCCTATGCTTCAGCCTATGGCAGGAGGCGCCGCCGCTAATCCGTTCAAGACTTATTACGAGGCGTTGAGTTCTCCGATGTTCATGCGTATCGCGCCTGAGCTGTATCTTAAAAGACTGCTGGTGGGCGGTTTTGAAAAAGTCTATGAACTGAACCGCAATTTCCGTAATGAAGGTATGTCGCGTCGCCATAATCCGGAATTCACCATGATGGAGATATACGAAGCTTATGGTGATTGCCGTTCTATGATGGATTTGGTCGAGGATCTGGTTACCACTGTGGCGCAAAATGTGTTCGGTACCCTGAAAATACAGCACGCCAAAGGTGTGATTGACCTGACCCGTCCCTGGAAACGTATGCCTTACCGCGAACTGGTGATGGAGAAAGCTGGCAAAGATTGGTTTGAACTGTCAAAAGAACAGAAGATAGCCAAAGCCCGCGAGCTCGGACTTGATGCCGATATAATGGGTGACTGGGATGAATTCGAGATCACTAACGAGGTTTACGAAAAGCTTATTGAAAATACCCTTATCCAGCCGACTTTTGTCACCCGGCTCCCCGCTCAATTGGTGCCGCTGGCTAAAGCCTGCTCCGACGATCCCACATTGGTTGATGTGTTTGAACTGGAAATAAACGGTCAGGAGATAGCTCCCGGATATTCAGAGCTTAACGACCCGATCGAACAGCGTAAGCGTTTTGTCGAACAGTTTGAGCGCGATAAACAGGAAGGTGATCTGATGTCAGATAAGATAGATGAGGATTTCCTGGTGGCGCTTGAACATGGTATGCCTCCCGCCGGAGGTATGGGTATCGGTATTGACCGTCTGGTGATGATGCTTACCGGGGCGGAATCCATTAGAGACGTGGTGCTGTTCCCGCAGATGAAGATTAAAAACAACTGACATAATGGCAGGTTTATTGATTGAACTTAACTGATGTCTGGAGGTTTATGAAAAAATCAGGAATGTTGTTGCTTGCGGCATTGTCCGCGTGGTTGTTGTGCGGATGCTCCATCGTCGTGCCCAAGCCGCCACCGCAGAATACAGTTACGCAGGTGTCAACTATTGATGCGTTGTTGAGCGGAGTTTACGATGGTTCTGTAACACTCCGGCAGTTGGGCGTGTTCGGCAATACAGGAATAGGCACTTTTGATGCGCTTGATGGCGAAATGGTGATGTTTGACGGCAGGATATATCAGGTCAAGGCGGATGGCAAAGTATATCGTCCGGCGTTGGAAGAAAAAACGCCTTTCGCCGCGGTCGTGGATTTCAAGGCTGACAGAGTTGTTGTCGTGAATCAGCCTTGTTCATTCAAAGATTTTGAAAAACTCATAGATGCTGAATTTCCCGACATGAATATGATGAGCGCGATTGTGGTCAAAGGTTCCTTTGATTATGTGAAGACGCGTTCGGTTCCGCGTCAGTCCAGGCCTTATCCGCCGTTGACCGAGGTGGTGAAAAATCAACCTGAATTTGAGCTGCGTAATCTGGACGGTTATATTGTCGGATTCCGGCTTCCCGCCTATGTAAAGGGCATAAACGTGCCTGGTTATCATCTGCATTTTATATGTTCTGAATTTATTAGTGGAGGACATATCCTTGACTTTTCCATGCGCAAGGGGTCGGTGGGAGTCGATATTTGCGACCGTTTTTATATGATCCTGCCCGATGCTAAGACCGGATTTTCAGACGCAGATCTCTCCAAAGACCGTTCGCAGGAGCTTATGAAGGCCGAACGTTAGTTCTGGCATGACCTATGCGATTTTAGAGATTTTAGAGGATGGCAGACGGGCAAAACTTTACGGAGGTTGACACGAGCATGAAAGAGCATAAAAATGATATGGATAATATTTCATTACAATCAGAATTACCGCCGCTTGAACGTATTCTTCCTGAGGTGTTCAGTCCTTCGTTGGAAGTAATCAGCGGCGTCCATATGCTTTTGCCGGGGAGACTGCGGCATAAAAAATGGAAGCTTAAATTTAGAAAATCCAGTATTTGAACCGTGGTTACGAGCTCAGGCATGGATTCTGTATCTATCAATGTGCTCGCTTAGCTGCAACAGGTTTTCAATGTCGTCAGACAGAGTGAAAAGCTGATTGCCGGAGACGCCGAACACATTCAGTTCAACGATGTGTTTAGTTTCCGGCGTGTAAAGCTTTTTCGTTTTTCCTATCTCATACCATGTATAAGTTTTCTTTATAAGGAAATAACAAAGGCATATGCCGTATTCATCGACATAGACCTTGCAAATGCGCCTGGTAAGGCGGATACCGTCATATATCAGTAGTAGTGGTAATGACATCATCATACCCAGTGCGAATGGTGTCCAACAGTATAGTTTCACCGTTGAATATTGTATCCACATGAGCACGCCGATGATCGTGCTGAGGATGACTATGGCACTGAGCAGATCCGCCCATATGCGGCGTCTGATTTTCATGCGATTGACGTATGTTCTGCCTTTCATTTTTCTCCGTAATAAGGCTTTGTGGTTATGTGCACTTGTTATGTTCGCGATCTTTGCCGGGACATGGCTTACTGCCGTCGCACTTATAGCATATGCCATTTTTTAGTTCCCTGCCGTTGGCGAAATCGTCAATATTGCCAAGTGTCGTGGCTGCGATATTGCTTACAGCTTCTTTCGTGAAGAATGCCTGATGGGAGGTTATCAGTACGTTGTTGAACGTTGTCAAACGCGCTAGAATATCATCCTCCACCACTTGGTCGGACAGGTCTTCAAAAAAATAGTCGCTTTCTTCTTCGTATACATCCAGAGCTGCGGCACCAACTATTTCTTTCTTGAGCCCCGCAATCAGAGCTGCGGAATCAATGAGTTGTCCACGGCTGGTGTTTAGAATAAACACGCCGGGTTTCATGGTGTTTATCGCGTTTTCATTTATCATGTACCTGGTTTCCGGAGTAAGCGGGCAGTGTAATGATATGATATCTGATTTCCGGTACAGGGTATCCAGATCGGTATATTCCACATTGAGCTCTCCCACCAAACCAATATCGGGATAGTGATCAAATGCCAGTATTTCCGCGCCGAACCCTTTCAGTATCCGGGCAAATATCTTTCCGATCTTTCCCGTTCCAATGACGCCTACGGTCTTGCCGTGGATGTCAAACCCCATCAGACCGTTGATGGAAAAATTATTGTCGCGGATACGATAGTATGCGCGATGAATCTTCCGGTTGAGCGTCATAAGTAACGCCACCGCGTGCTCGGCGACCGCATAGGGTGAATACGCCGGAACCCTCACCACTTCAAGCTTGCCGTGAGCATAAAACAAATTTACATTGTTATATCCGGCGCATCTGAGGGCGATGAGCTTTACGCCGTTTTTCACAAGTATGTCGATAACTTGCTCATCTACCGTATCGTTGACAAAAACACATACCGCGTCATACCCTTTGGTCATGATTGCCGTATCCGTGGTTAGATGTGAAGGGAAATATTTTATCTCAAAACCGTATCCGGCATTGCATTCATCGAAGAATTTACGGTCGTACGGTTTTGTGTCGAACATTGCCACTCGTACTTTTGTATTTTTCATAGCCCCTCTTTCTATTCCATTTTTCTATATTATTCTTAATTATACTGAAATTATACATGTTTAACTTTAAAAATCAGTAATTAATACCAAAAAACTCCAGTTTTTTTTTATTGTTATTTAAACATGGCGTAAAATTGATTTTTTTCATCCCGGTAAAATATTGTTTTTTGCTGTTTTTTATCTTGTATATACGTATAAATGTGCTAAATATTATAGCAAACAGGCTTTTTATTATTTCAGGAGTATTAGCCGGGGGCTTATGTTTATAATCTATTTTTCAGGCATACTGATTTGTTAAAAGATATAGAACAGCAGTTGAATGAACGGGTGTCGGCGGTAAGGAAGAGGATTTTTCTGCTTACCGCCTGCGGGAGTTTTTTTCCATCGGGAGCCATATGTTTTTTTATTGCCGGAACGGCGATAATTATTATTCAATCCACCGGGTCAGGGGTGGGGACGTTCAATGGCGTCATCCTGTCTGTCGCCGGGTTTATTCCGTTGTTATGGGGGATTATCCATGGCCTCCGGGCTATGCCGGGGCGTAACGGAGTGCTTGCACTGCTTGACAGTCGCGGGCATAGCGGTGGACTTATCGCCGCTATGGAAGAGATCGGCGTCGGACAGTGGAAGGCTGAGATATGCACCCCGGAAATTCCTGAAATAACTTATGCTTTTGGCAGAAAACCACTTATCTTTATCATTGCGCTGGTGTTTATGCTTTCCGGCTTGTTTTTTCCGTGTATGATTGATGCTCCGCGCGCGACACATAATATGGATATCAGCGGAGATGTGGACAAATTGCGTGAGCAGATCGAGGTGCTGACGGAGGAGGCGGTGATTACTGGCGACGAACAGCAGAATATGCTTGCGCAACTTGAAAATATGTCCAGAACTGCACGCGGGGACGATCCGGTGAGAACCTGGGAGGCGCTTGATCATCTGCGCCGGAGTGTCATGGAAAACGCCGCGTCCGCCGCCGAAAACGCGTTGAGTAAGTCCGATGTATTGGCAATGCTTGAAAAGGTGGCTAAAAGCATGGATGCAGCTAGTTGTAATGCTTCGCCAGGCGACCTTGAACATGCTGCCAGAGATATGAATGAGCTCATCGAGCAGTTATGTAAATCCAATCCCGGTTTGAAGGATATGCTTCAGGAGTGTAACGGTGGTAAAAGCCTGGCTTCCGGTGATATGGGCAAGCTTGCGTCGTCTTGTGCGCTCAACAAACAGCAGCTAAAAAAAATGCTTGACAAACTCAAACAGTGCGGAGCTCTTAATCAAGGCGATTGCGGCAGCAGGAGCGGAGGGCAGGGCAAATCTGCGGCTCAAAGTCTTAAAGATTTTTTGGACTCAAATTGTCCGGAAGGTACGGG
>JAFGXT010000281.1 GCA_016936495.1 Victivallales bacterium | reverse complement strand
TCATGCCTTCATTCGCAGTATAATTTATTGCAAAGATACATGTTCCGCCGTCATTCAACTTTAGTGAGGAGCATATTATACCCGGAGTTGTTTTTAATGGAAATGTAATTTTAGAAAGTTTGACAACGTTTTCTGCCAATGCCTGATGAAAATCATAACCTTCGGCATCAGTTCCGCAAAAGATGACAATTCCTTTTCCAAAATAATTTGACGTTATTGCAGGAGTTGCCCCAAGTTGCCCTCCTCGATAAACGGCGATAGGAACTGCTTTTGTAAGTTTAATACGATCCATCCTGTCCCAAGCATTAAAACGTTGTCCGCTATCAGAGAATTCTATCTCGAATCCCAGAACGGATTCATCGGTATTACCTAAAATGAGATTACCAGACATGGCTGAGCGCGAGGCTGTAGCAATCACTTCGACTCCAGCCAAACGACCCAATATTCCCGGAGTCTTTTCTTCTCTTAATCTGGCATATTCATCTTTAGCTCCAGCCATTGAAGTCAACATCAGCACTCCACCGGCTTCTACCCATGCAGTCAACTTCATTGCTAATTCATCGGATACAACTCGCAGCCCTGGAGCATATATCAATTTATATTGGGATAAATCGGATTCTACCGATATAACATCTATATTGCAGTTCTGAGTACGAAGCCCAGTATAAAACTTATTAAAGCGGAAGTCATAGCCGTCGTCCCGGCGCAACCAGAAGCCTTCGTCCCACATGCTATCGTATGATATAAGCATCGCGATTTCTGATTCGACTTTTGTGTTAGGGAGGATTTTATCCAATGCATCAAGATCTTGGCGTAATTGCTTGAACTGATCTGCGGTTATCCCGGGAGAGCCATCGGGATTCAATACTGAAATATAGCCCTGTTCTGCTCCTCCACGAGGAGGACGCCATTGGAAAAAGATGGTTCCCGAGGCTCCGTGAGCTATATCCTGAAGAGTTTGAAGTCTGATTCCAGCTTGAGGAGAATGAGTTGGAGCTTGAGCTGTTTGTTCCGAAATGATAAAAAAATCATTTTGGGCGGCTCCCCGGCAGATATCGTGATGTTCTCCAGCTGCAAGCTGATCACGATAATCAGTTACTCCCGGACAGCGTCCGTAGTTATCCCAACCCATCGCATCAAGGAATGAACAACTGCGGAACAAGTCTACCGACCAAAAGGTATTCGGCCAGTTTGTCATAACTGGAACTTTTACTCCGACTTTACGCAAAATATTTGCCTGGATTTTCAGATAGGAAGCGAATGAGTCGGAGAAAAAACGTCGATAATCCAGTTTTTCGCCAGGATTCCAATTGCCATCCGGGCGATTAAATGGTAATTCTATTTCATCCCAATCGTTGTATATATGACTCCAGAAACTTGTTCCCCAGACGGTATTGAGTTTGGCAATAGTTTCATAACGTCGTTTCAGCCAGTGTCGGAAGGCCGTTAAGCAGTTTTGGTCTATACAGACAAAGGGATAGCCCGGTTCATTATCCAGCTGCCATCCTATTACTTCTGGATTCGCAACAAAGCTTTCTGCTAGATATTCCGTTATTGCTGTTGCGGCGGCGATAAATTCCGGACAGTTGACACAGTATCCCTTTCTGGCACCATAATCGAACGGACCTAGTTCATTTCCTCCCAGAATCGCCGGATGTTTTTTTCTTAACCATGGTGGTGGCGATGCGGTTGGTGTGCATAAAAGGGTCTTAACTCCATATTCGGCAGCGAGAGCGATGGCCTCCTGCATCCATTCCGATTCGTATTTGCCAGAGACCGTTTCAAAAAAAGCCCAAGCGAATTCCCCCATTCTGACGGTATTAAACCCTAGTTCCCGCATCAAACGAAAGTCTTCCCGCCAACGCCTGCATGACCATTGTTCCGGGTAATAAGATACTCCCAACCAGTAATTATCTGTATTCATTTATATTTTTACTCCAGTTCCAGTTCATACATACGGAAGACGTTTGGAGGCAGGTTGAGACGCAAGGAGCCCGTATTCGAAGTAAGCAGGGTTTCGCCACTGAGGATATTGACGCACTTTATAGGTTTTATCGGCAATATCACGTTTAATACCTTGCTTTCTACCCCGTCGTTTCCGATCAGTAGCATGGCTCGGGAGCCGAGCTGTACGATACGCCCGAGTCCGCTATCGCTGTTAAATTTCGGCGGGGATAGTTCACGGCCATCTGTCAGAATGTCTTCGACTTTTGCCACGGCGTTAAGAGCTCTAGCTATATCTACCAATTCTTTCCCGGACAGACCGAACCATGGCCAGAATAGAACTCCTTGTGCGCCTCCGCCCAGAACTGCGAAAACCTGAGAGATCATGTCATTGTCATAGATATCATAGGAACAGCCGATATACGGCATTACGTTGGCTTGTGGTAGCATCTTTCTATACTGTTGGAGTGCCCGGTAGTTGGCAGCTGCCAGGTGATAGAGCGGAGGGCCCATGAACAATTCCACGCCATTGAGTTTTGTTTGTGCCAACAGGCTAAGATCACAGCCCGAATCCCATAATCCCTCATCGTAGATTACCATCATTTGCCGCTGTTTTGATTTTTTTGCGACTCTGACCTGAGTCTGATAAAAAGCTTGAATCATTAGGCTGCACTGTTTGCCGGTAAAGTCTCCACGCGCTCCGGTGTCATCAATTTTGCGTTCGGTTTCCTTTCGATATTGTTCGAACAGCTTATTGCAAATTTCACAGAAACAAGGGTGTTTGCGGCGCAAGCCATACGCTTCGACATCCAGAGAAATTCCAGCACCAGCCTCTGCCGCTAGACGAACACTTTCTAGATCTTGCATATGATACTTTCCCCGTTCGGACGGACAGCGAGAAGATTCTCCTGGATATGTTTTTCCATCAGTGTCAAAGGCTTTACATTCCGCAGAGCGGTATTCCCAAAGTGCCCGATGCAATGCTATGACTGGAATCAGCCCTCGACTACGCAGGATTTTGACCTCCTCGCGCATTTTATTAATATGTTCCTGTTTTCGTTGCCCTATCCAGTAACCATAATCCCATAGATCAATGAAAGTCAATCCAAGGCGGAGCCCGAAAGCCGACAGGTCGCCCTGAGCCTTGACATCTGCGCGTGTAATGGACATGCCAACGACGAATTTTTCGCTTTTTACTACCTGAGGGATCTCTCTGACAGTTACCGGATAAGCATGGGCAGTGATACTTTTGCCATTTGCATCGAGATAGCCCGCAATAATCCGGGAACGTGTTCCCGGCGGCAAGTCAGATTTTAGGCATATACTGCATTCACGGAACATTTTGTGTAACAGTTCAAGTTGGTTATCTCTTCCTTCTAAATCGTAAATGTAACGATACGACAATGAGTTTTTATCAGATATAATTTCTGGTTCCTGTCGTCGCTTTAATGTCCGGCTGTCATAGTTCAGAGCCAGATAATTGCCTGGGACGATCCCTTGGGGGCAATCCAGATAAAAAGCTCCCGCTTTGTCGTTAATTATATTTTTGCTTCGCCAGATACTTGCTCTGCATTGAATGTTCACGTTGGTGCCGGCGCTCCAGTCTCCATTTGGAACAAATAACCACAGAGGGAATTCCGGTTGTACGCCTTTGTTTAACTTTGCATTTTTCCCGATATGAAATAACTCAAAACTAAAGTTATTACTTTCTTCCAGTATCATTACCTGCTTCAGAAGCTTTAACGCCTTGCCGCCGGGTACTTTTGCGGTAGATTCCGGCATGCCGGGGGATGAGAGGAAAAATCCTTTTTCCGGTGTCCAACCACAATTAACCGTTTGCCATTCGTTTCGATTCCAAAGTTTCGATATGGGACAGACTACGCCTCCTATCCACTTCGGTTGATTGATCGCCAGTACTAAATTGCCGCTGGGCATGACTTCCAAGCCAAGGTTCAGATTCTTGCCGTTTTCATCCAGACATTCCATTTTTAATATTCGATGAGTTTTAGAATCTCCTGGATGCCACGACGGCTTTAATCTAAAAGTATACACAAAGCCAGAGTCAATGGTTCTATCGTTCAGCGAAGAGGGTACAGCTGCGGTCATTATTCCTGTTGAAGCATATATCAGCAGGAAAATTAGCAATTGGGCATTGTTAGAATACTGCCTTAAAAACTTTTTACCTATGGGAAAAAACGATGACATTTTGAGCCTGCGGGTTTGTTGGTTGTATTTAATCATTTTATGGAACACCCTGAGTTTTTCTAATTATTTTTCTCTGATGGAAATGTTATCAATCATTAAAATATTACCAGTAGTTTCAGTAAGACTGCCTTGCTTTCCTTCTGTCCATACCTGAAAATCTACAGCCATAGTTTTTGTCTCAGTATCAGTTTTAACCTCCCATACATATTCCTGCCATTCCGAAGCGGGAATGATCGGACTTTTGTACTTATGTTCAATACGGTCTTTTCTGTCTTTAGCTGCGTTTTTCCAACAATACGCACGCAGGTATAATTTATTTACGTTTCCTTTGCATGAAAAGCGAATTTCATATCTTGTGTCGGGCTTTATTTTTATCGCCTCGCAACCATCGTTTCCATAACGACCTTTAACTCTTCCTGCAAGAATGCTGCCGTTTATCGCATGTTTGCCTGTTTTTGCATCAATGTGTGTTTTTCTAATTCTCATCATGGCGCAATGATTTCCTGAGGCTTCTCTGATCACGGCAAATTCAAAATGTCCCGCCGGAGCACAAAGTCTCACCGGTGGGTTACCGTTTTCAAAATCACCCTCCGAAAATAATTCTTCTCCGGTATGACTCAAAGAAACCGTAGCTGCTACAAGCGTAAAAACAATAGTTTTTATCATTTTAATATTCCTTTCTGTATGGTTAAAATATTAATAAGGATACAATGATTCAGGAAATAAACGCGGATTTTTCCATATATTTGAGTTCATGATACTTGAACATTTTGACTGGGATGGCATTTCGATGTATCTGAAATTTTCCGTATGTCCGTCTACGAAACCAACGTTTACCGTTGCGTTATGGCGAGGATCAACTCGCATAGTGACAGAGGTGCTTCCTGGATTCAGTGAATGGCTATCACTATCGAACAGCAGCCCGCGTGTTGACGGACGGTGAATTTTGTATAATGGATTTACATAATGATAACTGCCTTCATACTGATAACCCACAATGTATTCGTTAATGCCATAATCAGTATTTGAAGTCCAGCCAATTGGCTTGTTATTTCTATCGTATTGTCCATGTGGAGGCTCTGATGGACAACAAATCACTTTTTTGCTTGGGTCTCCTGCATAAGTATTTGAACCGGGCAAACCTGTCAATCCGCCCCATACAACTCCATTCAAGGAATTAACAATCATACCATTATTATCGTCAACATACGAAAATACTGCCATAAGGCACTGCTTGATATTGCTCTGACATTTTATTCTTTTTGCATAGTCGCGTGATTTTCCCAGTGCAGGCAGCATCAAAGAGGCCAGGATGGCAATAACAGCTATTACTACGAGGAGCTCAATAAGTGTGAAATTCTTTCTGTATCTCATGTTTTCTTCTCCTGTTATCGTTCTATAAATGTGGGTTTGACCCAATGGACGCTTCTTCCGCCATCGGGCGAATCTGAAAGTAAAGTGATCGCTTTGCTCCATATCTGATCAAAGTTCATATTAAAGGTATGAAACTCATGACCGGGTATTTTTGACCATGGAGTGTCGTAAAGCCCTATAATCTCAAGCCGCGTCATTCCAGGGAAAAGTTTTTCCAGCGCGGACATTCCCAGATAACTGATATAGTCAGTCAGTCCAATCATCGCGGTAGGCATATCCGTCTTATCTAATCCGGTGATACCTGCTTGCAATTCCTGTAAAGAGATATAAGGGAACGCCTCGCTGCCAAGCTTTTCTCCCAAAAGTTCCAGAGCTTGTGCCAGGATCGCTTCACGCGGATGTAATTCCGTAGCATCACGGCGGTTGAAACCCAGAGCCAGAATTTTGCGATGTCCTTTGTTCAGCAAATATTCATATGCGCCGCGATACATCTCGGTATAGTCGATGAATACGCCGCTGCAATCAAATTCCTTGTAAGGCAGTTCATTATGCACAGCACAGGCTTTTGCTCCTGAAAGTTTACCCCGGATCGTGTTGTAATCACGCAGATACAGCGCGTCTATCAATATGAAATCAGGTTTCTGAGCGGCTATTTTATCCAACTGCTTCAAGGATGCCGCCTTGTCTTCCTTGGACATCTCGCAGTTATAGGAGGAGTATAATAAACTCATGTTATGATGCAGCAGTTCGTCAGTCAGTCCGTAAAGGTACGATTCAAAATTATGCGTATAATAATACGACGCCAGCGCCAGAATATAATCCTGCTTGGGTTCACTTGCCTCGTGATTTACAAAAGTTCCACGTCCGACCTGACGCTTTATCAGTCCCATACCCTCAAGTTGATCCAGCGCCAGCTCAATGACCTTGTTACTGACCTGATGTTGCAATGCCAAACCGCGGATTCCAGTCAAGCGCGCTCCGTTGGGTATTTCACCACTTCTTATGCGCTCCGCCAGTTCCTGTGCGATGCGATCGCATTTTGGAATATCTACTGTCCAGGCAGTCATTGTTTTTTCCTTAGTGTCTTTTAGTGTCTCTTGGTGTATTTTATAGTTTACTTCATTTTTTTTGATTTGTCAATATGAGTATGCGAAAAAGTTAAAAAAATCTGATGGGAGTAAAATTATCGAAAAAATTGTTTTTTGCATTTGCATTTTTCTTTTTTGGACGTAATTTATCTGCCTCATTCAGTTGATGAATGAGTTTGAAAAATAGTTATGCGAGTGTAGCTCAGTTGGTAGAGCATCACGTTGCCAACGTGATTGTCGACGGTTCGAATCCGTTCACTCGCTCCAATTTTTTCAAAATGCCTTAATATGCGAGTGTAGCTCAGTTGGTAGAGCATCACGTTGCCAACGTGATTGTCGACGGTTCGAATCCGTTCACTCGCTCCATTCTTTTTATTATCTTCCACAGATTTGATTTTACGAACATACGACAATATAGTATCTATTGAATCAGAACAAGAGGAACAGATACGATCATGTATGGTTTTTACAGAACAGCCGCGGCGTCACCGCGTTTAAAAGTTGGCGATGTAAAGTACAATGTCGGGGAAATACTCGATTGCGTTGTCCGTGCGGAAGCAGAAGAGGCGGCGGCGGTGCTCTTTCCCGAGATGTCGGTGTGTGGATATACTTGCGGCGATCTGTTTTTACAGAGCAGGTTATTACATCAGACCCGTCAGGCGATTGCGCATATAGCGGAAAAAAGCGTCGCGTTTAAATGTGTCATCATCGTCGGTGCTCCTTTTCTATTAAATAACGCGTTGTATAATTGCGCGTTTATCATTCATCAGGGCAAGGTCAAGGGCATTGTTCCTAAAACCTATCTGCCTGAATACAAAGAGTTTTACGAAAAACGCTGGTTCACTTCCGGCGCGCGGGTAAAGACTCAAAGCGTGGATTTTGAAGGCAATGAAACCTTTTTCGGCACCGGACTTGTTTTCGGTACAGGCAATTTCCGTTTCGGGGTCGAGATATGTGAAGACGCCTGGGCGGTGATCCCACCGAGTTCCTGGCATTGCGTAGCGGGCGCGTTATTGACTTTTAATCTGTCCGCCAGCAACGAACTGGTGGCTAAAGCCGAATACCGCAGAGAACTGATAAAGCAGCAGAGCGCCAGGTGTATGTCCGCTTACGTTTACGCGTCTTCCGGCGTTCATGAATCCACCCAGGATCTGGTTTTTGGCGGGCATTTGATGATTGCGGAAAACGGCAGGATATGCGCGGAAAATCATCGTTTTGAGCGTGAGTCCAATATGATCTATGCGGATGTGGATTGTGAACGGCTGATTTATTCCAGGATCAGCGAGACTTCCATGAATGATATGGAAATACCAGAAAACAAAGCGTTCCAGCATGTCTCTTTGGGCGTTATCAATCATATTACCGAGGTCAAATACTGCCATATTCCAGCTCAACCCTTTGTTCCACAGGGACGGGATGACCGGGATCGCCGTTGCGAAGAAATATTCAATATTCAAACCGCCGGGCTGGCAAAACGTTATGAGCATACTGGCACAGGCAAGGCGATTATCGGTATTTCAGGCGGACTTGATTCAACTCTGGCGTTGCTGGTGGTGATGGAGACTTTTCGGCGGCTGGGCAAAGCTCCAGAAGACGTTATTACCGTAACTATGCCCGGGTTCGGGACTACGGACAGGACTTATTCCAACGCGGTCGCCATGTGTCGCCATTTGAAAACTGATCTGCGCGAGATTGATATACGTGAAGCCTGCCTGACGCATTTTAAGGATATTGGACACGATCCCGGCGTTCATGATGTAACTTACGAAAACGTTCAGGCGCGGGAACGCACTCAGATACTTATGGATATAGCCAACCGCGAGGGCGGGTTGGTGATCGGCACCGGTGACTTGTCCGAGATAGCCCTGGGCTGGTCCACATACAATGGCGATCATATGTCCATGTACGCGGTCAATTGCAGTGTACCCAAAACGCTTATCCGTTACCTTATCCGTTGGGTGGCAGATCATTCTGAAGAGGAATTACGTCTTACTCTGGAGGACGTCATAGCCACTCCGGTAAGTCCGGAGCTGCTGCCGAACGCCAAAGACGCGGAAATAAGTCAGCGGACGGAGGATATTATCGGGCCTTATGAATTGCATGATTTCTTTTTGTATCATTGCGTGAAATATGGAGCGGCTCCGGAAAAAATCAAATATCTGGCAGAACTAGCTTTCGATGAACGATATACCGGCGTCCAGATAAAAGAATACCTTAAGTTGTTCATTCGCCGCTTTTTCTCTCAGCAGTTCAAGCGCAGTTGTATTCCAGACGGTCCGAAGGTCGGTACGGTCAGTCTGTCGCCGCGCGGTGACTGGCGTATGCCTTCCGACGCGGCGTATACTTTATGGCTTGATGACGTATAAGTTTATTATTAAAATGGAATGCTCCTGAGTCCGGATATGATCATTTGCACCGCAACAGTGGAGATGATAAGTCCGGTCAAGCGTATAAGCGGACCAAGCAGGTGGGTTTTCTCCATAAATATGTTTATGGCTGGAGAGAAGAGCATAATGATGAAATTGATGGTGATGGCGATGGTCAAAGCTATGGAAGTGGAGCTCAGACCATATTCCGCCGTGCTTGAGATGGCGGCGGCGATAGTTCCGGGGCCGGCGATCAACGGCGCGGCGAGTGGAACCAGGGACAAGTCGGTGAAACTGGTATTTCCCCAGGCGTTGTCGTTCTTCTTAAGAAAGCGTCCTTTGCGCACTGCGGTCCAGCCGATCATGAAAAGCACCATGCCGCCGCTTATTTGCAGGGAATACAAGTCTACTTTGAAGACCCGGCTCAACATGAGTTCTCCGAATCCGGCGAGCAGGCAGAGCATCACCAAAGCGGCGATGGAGGATTTCCAGGACAGTTCAAAGATTTGTTTTGTGTTCAAATGCGGATCGTAGGTGGATAGAAACATTACTTTGCTTGCGGGGTTCAACAACGCCAGAATATACAGAGCGTTCTCGACAACCTGTGAATTAAACATAAGACTTTACTACCTTTAATTTTTTTGTTGTTTCAAGGTGATTTTTTAATCTAAGTCCGTACTCACAAAAGGTATCGCGGCAAAAAGATAAGTCAACCGTCTTTCAAGCCCTCCGCGTCAAATTTTTAACAAAAACGTAACATGAAACTTTTTTATTAAAATAACGTTAAGTCTTTTTGCATCTTTTTGCATGAAGGGCTATTGTTGAGGTTCGTGTTTACTTGTATAATAGTGAACATGATTTTACATTACATATAATATAACAGGAGTAATAATTAATAATGTTTGGTGGTTTAGGCGGTTTAGGCAGTCTGGGAGATATCGGCAATCTGATGAAGATGGCGAAGGATTTTCAGGGCAACATGAAGAATATGAAAGAAGAACTGGCGAAGCAGGAGTTTTCTGGAGCCAGCGGCGGCGGGACGGTAAAAGTTACCGTCAGCGGCGCGATGCAGATTAAAAATGTCTCGATCAAACCGGAAGCGGTAGATATGAGCGACCTTAGTTTACTCGAAGACATGGTTCTTGCGGCGACCAATAACGCGTTGGATGCGGCGAAAAAAACCTTACAGGAAAAAATGCAGGAAATGACCGGTGGCGCGATAGATTTGCCGTCTCTTTTCTGAACAAGAGAAATATATGAGTATTTCAGGTTATCCGGATGCGGTCAACGAGCTTATTGAGCTCCTTAAGGGTCTGCCGGGCGTCGGCAGACGTAGCGCCGAGCGCATGGCTCTGGCGATGCTGGACTGGAATCCGGATAAACTTGACGCGCTGGGGTCTGTTCTCAAAGAGCTTCCAGGCAGGGTTGGCTTTTGTCCGGAATGCGGGCATCTGTCGGAAAAAGACCATTTATGCGGCATATGTGCTTCAGCATCGCGCGATCATAGTACTATATGCGTGGTGGAAGACCCTTCGCAGGTGATAAATATAGAAAAAAGCGCTTTATTTCGCGGCGTTTATCATGTGCTGGGCGGCAAGCTTGCCCCGCTTGAAGGCAAGACCCCGGAAAACCTTAATATTGAAAAACTCAAAGAACGGGTTGCCGGAGGAAAGATCAGGGAAATGGTTCTGGCTTTCAGTTCCGACGTCGAAGGGCGTGCCACCGCGATCTACCTTGCTGGATTGTTCAGCGGCTCGAATGTGAAAATAACCCGTCTGGCAAGCGGATTGCCTGCGGGGTCGAACATTTCATTTGCCGACCCCGAGACCATCGCCGCCGCGTTTTCCGGCAGAACTAACGTCTAAATAAAACTTATCCGTCCAGATGACGCCATGCGCGAAAGAAATTCCGGCGCGGCGTGTTCGGGAGGTTCCGGCAGCGGCGGGGCGATTCTGCCTAACATTCCCAATTGAGATAGCATGTAGCCGCAGGGTGAAACAGCGGCGGACAGCACGGTCTGTTTACGCATGTGGTTGACAATTTCCAGCGCATCCATTCCTTCAATGATCTTTCCTGTGCCGGGGAGCGGTTTTCCCTCGGCGGTGGTTTCGTGAAACTGAATCTTCATACACCCTCTCTCCTGAGTTTTTCCGGAACATAAGCTGAGCCGGTTTAATATGTGCACAAACTCCATTATCCGCGACCCGTTTTCCCCCGGGATAGCGGCAACTGCATTAATGATAGCATATTAGATGGCGATAAGCAAATTTATTTCATAGCTCCGGTTGACAAAAATCTCTTTTTACGCAGTTAAAAACATTAACGTAAAAGGAGAGTTTCCTCATGAGTGATTATAATTTTATTTTTCAACGTATTCATCCGCAGATCAAACGTCAGCGCGAAATATGGAAGCATTGCGCGGCGGCGTATTCCGGTGGGCGCAGCTATATCGACAGCGCACTGGTAAAACATGTTTCTGAAATATCGCTGGAATTTGAGGAACGTAAACAGCGTGCCTACTATTTTAACTATCCGCGTAAGATAGCGCGTTTCATCTCCCAGTTTGTTCTTTCCGAAGCTCCCCAGCGCTGTGACGCCGACGCCGCGCTGGTGGAGGACTTCTCCCGTACCGGCTTACGCACCAGCGAAGTCATCCGTCAGGTCTCCACGCTGATCAATACTTTTGGTCTGGCGTGGATAATTGTGGATATGCCTCCGGTAGACAATGAACTTGATCTGTACAGTAAACGGCGTCAGCGCATCCGCCCCTACGCCGCCGCGCTTAAACCCTGGTCTGTGGTCGACTGGGCATATGGCGCCGATGGCAGACTTGACTGGGCCATCGTCGAGGAGTACAGCGAGGATAAATCCAATCCTTTTGGCGAGACCAGCATTATTCATTCGCGCCGCCTGTGGACACGTAACGACTGGAAACAATTCATCCGCGACCCGGATAGCGGACAAGTGAAACTGGCGTCTCAGGCGGCGCACCGTCTGGGGCATGTGCCGTTGATAAAATGCGAAGAGGCCGACGGTTTCGGGCTCAACGCCAGCCACTGGTTCGAGGATGCGGTGAGGATTTCAGACGCCATTATGAACGCTGAATCTGAAGCGCAGATGAATATCATCAAACAGATGTTCGGGTTGCTGGTGGTTTCCGAAAATTTCCGCAATTCCGACTTTGACTCCAGTGACTCCGGCAACCGTGAAAAGTTCAGTCATGTTCTGGCGCGCTCCGCAGCCTTATGGGAAAGTCCCGAAGAAAAAGGCATAACCCGTTATATTTCTCCCGGAGGAGCTGAGACTCAAACAATACGCAGCGAGATACATCATCTCAAACAAGAACTTTTCGACGTCGTCGGACTGAGCATTCAGAGCGATATCAGCCGTCAACAGACCGCAGAATCCAAGGCGTGGGATCATCATAACGTAACCCAGTTCCTGTTGTCGCGGGTGGATATGCTTGAACAAGCAGAACTCAAAGCCTGGGAGCTGATGCATGCCTGGGATCATTCCATAAGTATTCCCTCGGTGAGTTATAACCGTGAGTTTTCGGTGGTGGACATGGAAAGCAGTATTCAGGCATTGATAAACCTTAACCAACTGGACATCGGTGCCGAATTTAAACGCGAGATATCACGCGCAGGAGTGAAAATGCTGGAAAAAATCAAGAAGATCCCGCACGCCGCGAGAGAGAAGATTGAATCTGAAATAAACGCATACGGATTGTCAAATAACACCGGAGCATAACGCTTCTTAAGGAATTTACAATGAAGACTTTCTATACATGGTCGGCGGCGGCGAAGGAACTCGGCGAAAGACTTGCCGTCATGCGCCCGCTTGCCGGTCGGGGCGTCGGCATAGAACAAACTCCCGGCGGAACGCGTATCTCTATGCTGGAGGAACATCAATATAATTGTGATTATTCCGGACCTTTTAAACTCATTATTGACGAAGACGTGATCGAAATTATCGATGGCATGGGCGTTGATTCCGATAACGCCGGATTCGCCCAGGTCAACGGCAAAACATATCAGGTGGCTGATCAGACCTGCGCCGTGCCCGCCGCCTCCGGTTACGTCTGTTTAAAAGCCGAACTTGATCAAACCGGAGAAATCGCTACTTTCTCGGTTGAGACCAAAGAAATCCCTATGCGGGATTTTGATGACGAAGCCGTTTATCCGCTTGGTTATGTAAAAATCACCGGCGAAGGCGAAAGCCTCTCTGCTTCATTGATTCAATTCTATCACGCCATGCCGCAATTGTGGATTACCGGCGATTGCAATAACGAGGTAACTTGAACATGAAAAAACTATGGCTCAAAAACGGCAGACTTATTCTTGATGATCAACGCCGCGTCGTTGAATGCGATCGGTGCCCCTGCT
>JAFGXT010000280.1 GCA_016936495.1 Victivallales bacterium | reverse complement strand
TACCTGAAAATGCATGTTGTCTATTACTGCTTCCGTCAAAACTTTTGAATAATTTTTACCCTGCATTATCATGATTTTTCATCCGCCATAATAGAGTTGATCTTTTTTTACAAAATTCATAAACTCTTTCAGTCCAAATATATATGGTGGTCGGACTCATTAATTGATTCCCCACTATTAAGAAAATAGCACACAATATGGTATAGATCAAATGCAAAAAGCGCAATATATTGTGTTTTTTTATGTTTTTATTTAAACGCGCAAAAACACGGGGTCAAACCTACACATTATTACATTTTGAGATTTTATTTTAATTGCGATTCAAGCTTTGTTCTTGAAAATCAGGCATTGCGGGACATATTACACTGTTTATGGAAAACATAGAAAAACATGAAAACAAGCGCCGTATACTCTGGTCTCTGTTCATTTCTTTTTTTAATATGGCATTATTCACTGTGGGTGGTGGTTATGCGATGCTGCCGGTGATGGAAGATGAATTTGTAAGGAAAAAGAAATGGGTGAAAGCGGAGGACATTGTCGATGTCATGGCTGTTATCCAATCAGTTCCAGGGGTGATTGCGTTGAACGCCGCGGTATTTGTGGGTACGCGCGTAGCGGGCTTTGCCGGAGGGTTGGTCTCCGGGTTGGGTGTGGTAACGCCGTCCTTTATCGTTATATTGCTGATTGCCATGTTTATGAGAAATATCGGGCAACTGGAGCTTGTAGACAATGCGTTCATCGGAATTCGTTCAGGCGTATGCGCGTTGATTTTTCTGGCGGCGATTAATCTTGGCAGAAAAATAGTTAATGACAAAGTGGAATTATGCATGGCTCTGGCGGCATTTTTCGCTATAATGTTTTTAAGAGTCAATGTATTGTTGATAATAGTCATCGGCGGTCTTGCGGGAATGATCCGTTATTATTTTAATATGAGAAAGATGGCTTTATCCTCCGATGCGGCGCGAAAGCAAGAGGGGAAGCAATGAATTTTTCTTTACTGCTCAGTTTATATTGGGTATTTGTGCGGATCGGGGCAATGACTTTCGGGGGTGGTTATGCCATGATTCCGCTGTTTTATGCAGAGCTGGTAGACCGTTACAAGCTGATTTCCGCGGCAGAGTTCGGTAACATAGTTGCGATTGCTCAGATGACGCCTGGTCCCATCGGCGTCAATGCCGCTACTTATATCGGTTATCATAATGGCGGGTTGACGGGGGCGCTTATTGGCACACTGGGTTTACTTACTCCTTCATTGATAATTATGACGGTGGTGGCACACTTTTCGGAAAGATTCAAGCACAGTCATGTGGTGAAGGGAGTGTTATCCGGGATGCGTCCGACGGTTATCGGGCTTATCGCGGCGGCGGTGTTGTTTTTTGCGGAGATGTCTATATTCACGTCAAGTATTCCCTGGGAGTATTTGGCATCGCTGTTAAGTGGCGGAGGAGATCAAAGTCCTGATTTCGGTATACGCTGGCAGGGAGTGTTGATTTTTGTGGTTGCGCTGGTGGTATGCGGCAAATACAAGCTGGGCGTTATATGGACTATCATCCTGTCGGCGGTACTTGGCGTATTACTGTTATGATTGGTTTACGCGGGAGGGGTGATTATAGATTTGGGCAAAATAGCACTCTTCCTATGAATTAAATCACGGCACCAAATTCGACAGGTTATTTTGTTCCATTTCCTTATGGACACGACGGCGTTTTCAACTTTTGACTTCATCATTTCCAAATAACTGTTATTTTTCAGGTTTGAATATTGTTAAAAGTGTAGCTTTGAGGAAGTTTTTAGTGTATAATATACTTTAATGGTAATGTATCAACAATAAAAAGGTATTATGAAAAAGCTTCATATTCGCATACTCTTATTGCTTAATTTGCTATTTCCTTATGCGGCAAAGAGTTCCGAGGGAACGAAGACCTTTGCTGTCTACTATGGCGGAAATGCTGACGTCGCGGACTTTAAAAATTTTGATTTAGTGGTGCTGGACAGCAGCTATACTCAAATCATACAACAACTGAAACAGCAGTCTAAAACAGTTCTGGCGTATCTCAGTCTGGGCGAGGTGAATCGTTCGCGGGATTATTTTGATATAGTCGAAAGTGAGGGTTTGCTGTTAAAACCCAACCCCAACTGGGAAGGAGCGTATCTGGTTGACGTCCGTAAAGCGGCATGGCGGGAATTCGTAATCACGCAAATACTTCCGGACATATTGGACAAGGGTTTTAACGGGATATTCATTGACACTTTGGATTCGCCGCTGGAAGAAGAGCGTGCCAACCCCAAAGAGTTCAAAGGTATGGTGGAATCCTCCATAAAACTGATTAAAGCTATCAGAAAGAAATTTCCGAAGATAAAAATAATGCTGAATCGGGCTTACGCGATAGCGCCTCAAGTCGGCGGACAAATAAATTATCTCATGGCGGAATCGATTTTTTATACATATGATTTTAAAAGCAAAAAATACATTCCGGTAAGCGAGCCTTTGTATGTGCAGCAAAAAAATATACTTCAGAATTTCAGACGCCGCTTTCCGGCGGTACAAATAGTAACGTTGGATTATTGTGAAGAAAGCGACCAGAAACTAAGAACTCAAATATACAAACAACAACGTGATAATGGATTTATCCCATACGTCAGCACTATAAATCTGGATAAATTAGTACAGGAGTAAAGTCTGTCAATCAGACTTATTATGCTTTTTTTTTC
>JAFGXT010000279.1 GCA_016936495.1 Victivallales bacterium | reverse complement strand
GTCTGAATTCCTCCCGTGCATGAATGTTACTGATATGGATCTCAACGGCGGGTATAGCCACAGCTTCCAGCGCGTCGCGTATGGCGATGCTGGTATGTGTATATGCCGCCGGATTTATGACAATCCCATCAACTTTATCCGCTTTCGCCTGAGCTATGCGGTCAACTATCTCGCCCTCATGATTACTCTGAAAAAAAGATAGCGACAGCTTAAGCACATCAGCCAGCTCTATAAGGTTTTTTTCAATATCCTTAAGAGTGGTAACGCCATAAACTTCAGGTTTTCTGCTGCCGAGAAGCTGTAAATTCGGTCCGTTTATTATTAAAATTTTCATTGGCGTATATTATACTCCACTATTAGTAATTTACCAATTTTGTGTAAACAATTAAGTGTTATTTATTCAAAATGCTGTTTGAAATAAGTGGAGATCAAGGTGTTGTGCCTGTTTTCTTTTTAGGAGGAAGCAGGCTCATGTCCAACTGAACAGGCAATGAAAGTTCATCAAGTTTCGCCGGATCAAAAGCATTGACCGGCACGGGTTGAGGTATTGCTGGCTGTACTGCTTCCGGAGTTTTTAACGCATCCACGGTCTCTGATTTGTCGGAGCCGCCGAATATCATATAGAAGATACCAGCTATAAGCAATACCAGCAGCAATGCGGCGGAAGCGATGATGATATGAAATATACGCCGGATCTTTTGTTCATCCTCCACATTGACGTGTTTATCTTTTTCCAGATGCTGAAGTATTTCTTCGGAAACAATACCTTCTATTCCCATTTTTATGCCGCGTTGGATATCTTCGCGGACGTCACTGCCGATGTCATAGAGTCCGCACAGGCTTCTGATGTAGGCTCTGACATATACCGCGGGAGGCAGCTCTTTGAAATCGTCATGTTCAAGAGCTTCGATATAAGCTGAACTTATTCTGGTTTCCGCTTCCACTTCGGCAATGGACAAACCGCAGCCGAGTCGTGCTTCATGCAGGAGGCGTCCAATGGAGGTGCCGGCGCCAAGCTTTAACATTTCCAAATGTTTTTTACGGAGTTTGGGGCTTTCAGGTTTATCCGGTTCAGCGGTGGAAGCCGCTTCAGCGGGGGAAATCGGTTCTGCGCTTATTGTTTCTTTGACGGCAGTGGGAACAGGTTTTACGGGTGCGGTTTTCTGTTCTTGAGCATCCGCAGTGGCATCGTCATCGGCGCTGCCATGATCGATATGAAAGTCTTTTTGCGTAGAATCCGTATCGGCAACGAGGAGAGAATCCGGCTCAGGAGTGGCGTTTGTTGAGATGTTCTCAGCGTGAGCGAGTTCTGTTTCCGGCTCTGTTTGCGCCAATTTGATGTTCTGTTCAATCAGGTCGGAAGCCGGAACCGGGGGTTCGTTCGCGTCAAGCTGCTGCCTGGCTTCAAAATCCAATGGCAGAAAACCCTGATTTTCGCGTGGACGCTCTGATTTCTTTTTGTTTCCGGAATCCATATTTTTCTCCCGTATTGATTTAATCAATTATATCCCGTTTTCAATTTCATCAAACACCAGAATCTCCCGCTTCGAGCCGCCGGGTAGCGGAGCGCTCACTATGCCACGCTCTTCCAAAGTATCAATAATCTCGGCGGCACGGTTATAGCCGATCCCCAGTCTTCTCTGAAGATAGCTTGTACTTACCTTTCTTTCAAGTAAAGTTATCTCCAAAGCTTTATGAATAAGCTCACTATCTCCGGGTTGCAGGTATTTCTTTATGACCGGGGCTATGTCCGGAGCGTCGTCAATATACTCGCCGGATACCGAAGGTTCAAAGTCTTCACCGCCATCATAGCCGTTTTCATTGTCGGAGACCACGTTGTCATCAAACGTCTGCTCTACCTGCGAAGAAACAAATTCCACCACCTTCTCGATATCCGCGTCTTCGACCATCGCCCCCTGAATACGGTCGATGTTCGGGTTACCCGGGGGCATAAACAGCATGTCGCCACGACCGAGCAACGATTCCGCGCCTTTCTGATCAAGGATAACCCGGCTGTCAACAATCGAGCCGACGCGGAAAGCGATACGTGTGGGCAGATTTGCCTTGATTACGCCGGTGATGATGTTGGTAGACGGTCTCTGGGTGGCTATGACAATATGTATACCGGCGGCGCGCCCTTTCTGGGCAATACGTGCCACGGAAGTCTCGACGTCGCTTTTCGCGTCGGTCATCATCACGTCAGCAAGCTCGTCAATAATGATCACCAGATAGGGAAGTTTTTCGGGTATTTCATCGCCGTTATCATCGAACACCGGAGTTTTAGGCAATGGACGCTCATTAAAGCCCTCCAGATTTTTAGCCTTGACCCTGGCAAGCATCCGGTAACGTTTCTCCATCTCATTAACGCCCCAGCGTAAGGCTATCGGCACCTTCTGCGGGTCATTCACCACCGGAGTTATAAGATGCGGCAACGCGGTGTACATCTCCATTTCCACCACTTTCGGATCCACCATAATAAGGCGCAATTCATCAGGACGGAAATTATATATCAAGCTCATAATGAGAGTATTCATACACACGCTTTTTCCGCTGCCGGTGGCTCCGGCAATAAGCAGATGCGGAGCTTTGGCAAGATCCATCACCACCGGCTTGCCCGCCACATCTTTACCAAGGATAATAGGAATATTGCAATGATTGTCTTTCCATTCCGGACTTTCCATGAGACCGCGCAGGTATACCGCTGATGGTTTGGAGTTTGGAGCTTCGACCCCGACCGCGTTGCGCCCGGGAATCGGCGCGAGCACGCGAATGCTTTCCGCCTCCAGCTGCATGGCGATATTATTAGCGATGTTCGCCACTTTTTCTACTTTCACACCCGGAGCTATCTGAATCTCATAGCGGGTTACACGCGGGCCGCTGATAATACCGGTTACCTGTCCATCCACTTTAAAACTTTCCAATGTTTCCTGTAATATCTGACTTGAGCGGCGCAACGCTTCCGCGCTTTCACCAGAGCCTTCTTTGCCGCGGTTGAGCATGGATATCGGCGGAAGCACAAAATCATTCAGACCGACCATTCTTCCGCCGGAAGCAGATTTTTTACGTATTTTTGACCCACCAGTCGCAGTCGGTGGCGGCGGAGTATAGATCTGAGCTTCGGGCATCTCCCGCTCCGGCGCGACCGTGGAGGTCTGAGAAACTGTCTTATTAGCTATAAAAGCATTAACGTCGTCGTCATTATCATCATTATCATTATCCAACTCATTCTCAGGAGAGATAGCATCGGGTTTGACGCCGCTTTCGTTAACAAGCCGGGATAGCAGGGAACCACCACTTTTTATCTCAATATCTGTGTCCGCTGTATCTTTGTTGCGGGATAATTTTGAAAGTAAAGATAAACTTTTTCCGGGTTTATCATCTTCAACTTCCGGTTCTTCCGACAGACCTTTTATTTCCGGAGATATAGTTTTAGGTGCAATGACCTCATCATCATTTGCCGCATTTTTACGCTCCGCACGAGACAAAGCTGGAGCTTGGGTTTTATCTGTACGCCCTGGTAAATGATCCCGGTTGAACATGTGTATCAATACCATATGCCAGTCGGCGCACCATACAAAGAACAGACCAACCGCGATAAACACCAACGCCACTATCATGGTTCCGACGCTACCGATATAATGCCGCAACACTCCCGCGCGGACGCCGTCAGTCTTCGGCGCGGCTATCTGCTGACCGATTACCCCGCCGGACAACGCCAGTTCCGGGGCGTGGGAGTGTCCTATTCCCAGAGCGTTGGTTCTGATCGCAAATTCATCCGGATACATGCCGAATAAAATAGTAGTGCCGATACATATGACCAGTACCGCGCTCCAATAACCCTTGCGCCGGACTGGAATAGGAAACAAAGGACGTAAGGCGCAAAGCATCAGAAAAAACATTATCGGATACGCCGCGACACCAAAAAACAAGAGCATAAAGCAGGAAATATGCGCGCCGGTTATTCCGATCCAATTTTTGATAGCGCCGTCGCTACCGCCCTGTAGCACGGCGAAATCCCCGGGCTGATGTGACAACAGTGACATCAGTAACATCAGGATAATCATCCCATAGAAGCAATATTTGAATTTGAATCCTTTATGAGCAGGTATATTTCTATCTTTTTCCGCCATGAGCCGAAGTCTTTTCCGCTAGAGTTAAAATTTATATATAAAACCGAGGATATCCTCCATATGGTTTTAATATATATTCCTGTTGCGGAAATACAAGAAAAATACCACCCTTAGCCGCAATCATCTCCTCTTCCTTCAGCAACTCCATTTATTCGGAATTACTCTTATAAATTAAAAAAATGTTCCAAAATTTTTTTTCACTCTTGATTCCCGTAAAAATACAACTAATGTATTTAGATTTTTTTTGAAATCGAAACAAAAAAATAAAAAAAGGTGAAAAATGAAAAGATTCCTCACAGGAACCGGATTTATGTTCGGGGCGTTAGCTGCAACAGCTCAAGAGAAAGTATCGACAACTGTTGAGTCAATAGTTGTCGCTACCGGAAAAGTGGCAGATGGAGCAAACATGACCACCACTTTGAAAACGGGATCCGACAGCGTCATCTCAAATATTGAAACACTATGGCTTATAGCTCCATGCTCGGCCATATTCGCGTTACTGGTTGCTTTTTTGTTTTACAAGAAGATGATGAGCGCCAACGAAGGCAGCGATCTGATGAAAACAATCGCCGGGCACGTGAGAGAAGGGGCGATGGCCTATCTGGCACGTCAGTATAAGGTTGTCGGCATTGTTTTCGCGGTTCTGTTCTTCATTTTCGCAGGGCTGGCAGTGGCCGGGATTGAGAATCCTTTCGTCCCGGTGGCATTCCTGACCGGTGGTTTTTTCTCTGGCATCTGTGGCTATCTCGGTATGCGGACTGCGACCAACGCGTCATCACGAACCGCTCAGGCTTGTACTGTAGGCTTGAATCGCGGTTTACAAGTGGCGTTCCGTTCCGGTGCGGTTATGGGACTGGTTGTCGTCGGATTTGGTCTGCTTGATATTTGCCTTTGGTATCTTATTCTTGACAAACTTATTTTCACGCCTGAAAATATGCAAGCCGGGTTATATCTTTGGGGTATGACCATTGTCCCGGAAGGCTGTAGCGACGTTGAAAAACTGGTTCAAATAACCACTACGATGATTACTTTCGG
>JAFGXT010000278.1 GCA_016936495.1 Victivallales bacterium | reverse complement strand
GGTAAAATGACGGAAAGACTTAAAGAGACATTTGCAAACAATCCTAAAGCGGTACTTGCTGTGGGGGCGATAGTATTGCTGACGCTCATGGCGCTGTATCTTAATATGGATATATTGCCGGAGTTGTGGCCAGGCGAAAGGCGTATAGAACAGCAACTGGAGGAGCTTAGAAAAACACAGGAGCTTTTACGCAATGAGATTGAGCGGGAACGACGCTTTGCGGATGTAATAGCCGGATTTGTTTCAAGCGGAAATGATTACTGGCTTCCAGCACGCGACGGGGAGCCCGGTCATGCTTTGCGCAAACTTATTGAGACCGCGGCGGTGGATAGTGGAATTAAACTTGCTTCCCTGGGAGCATTAAGAGAATCTAAACTGGACAACCAACTTAAAATTTGTGAGTTGAATTTGTCCGCATCGGCTGAAATAGAGCAGATTATGAAATTTATCATGGAACTGGAAGCATCAACGCCGAAACTGTACTGGAGTCAGTTGAACTTTCGCCCGGATAACTCACGCGATCCGAAAAGCGTTAATTTCAATGCCACGGTCAAGGCGGTGGTTATTGAATCTCCTGAGCTTATCGCAATGCAACAGGAGGAACGACCATGAAGAAAATATACATCTGCGCGAACATCGTACTCATAGGCATTATTTGTCTGGCGGCGGAGTATCATCTAAAATTCAAAGCACCGGAAGCGGACAAGGCTTTGAGCCGTACCCCAGAACCGGCAAAAATAGTTAAAAAAAATGTAGTGCCGCCCGAAACGGAAACAATAAATATAAAGGATGTGGTCAGCAATAATCCATTTCATCCACAGCGTGGTAAGAACACGGAAGAGCAAGCTCCATCGGCGGCTCCTCCGTCACCGCCGCCGGGAAGACAGCCGCAGTTTGAACTTACTGGAATATGCGTAATGGGGAACATCACCGGAGCGATTATCATAAATAAACAGCCAAATAGGCATGTTGGAAGTAGACGTATCAGAAGTAAGCATACCGGAAGTGTTCCAGATATTGAACAACAACAAAAACGCTTTTTCAAGCTTAATGATGTAGTTGCCGATGGCTATAAACTAATAGCGGTAACTCAGGATTCCGCCACGCTTCAGGGATCATCCGGCAAGATCGATTTACAGATCGAGCATAAACGTTTTGAGCTTGAGTCAAAGTCGACTCCCGCAGTAAGCCAGCCGCCCGCATTTGCTCCTCAGCCGGCGACGCCCGCTCCAAGGGCGGTCAGGACTCAGCCGGCGCCCAGACCAGTCCGCAATATAAATAAGCGATAAGGAACATAATTATATGAATGAAATAGAATATACACATATGAGGGAAAAAATGCAAAAAACCAGTAAACTTCAAGCGGTGCTGCGCCAGCTCGCATTCATGGTCTCTGTTTTGATTACGCTATGCTTTATACTGTCAGGTTGCAAAAGTAATCCTGATGAAAAAAAGAAGGAGCTGTCAAGGAGTAAGTATTCGATCCTGACCGAACCCGCGGCTCTTTCTGTATCCGGTGAAGCAGATATAAACAAAGCACTTACAAAGGAACAGGTTATAAGTCCCACCCTTCCGCCTTCCGGCGGCAATGAGATCATTAATCCTCCGGATGCACCTGTTGCGACTGACGCCGGGAACGGAAGATCCAAGCTGTATGGCAAGGTTTTCAGCAGTCAGAAGTCGGACGAAAAAATCAAGGTGATGATAAATTTCGATGCTGCCGGACTGGGCGATATCGTCCCGGCGTTTTCCCAGTCTCTTGGTTTCGACTATATCCTTGATCCGGCGGTGAAAGGCACGGTTACGATGTCCGTTGAAAGCGAGATGAAACCAGAATCACTGTGGAATTTGTTTGAGCAGATACTCTGGATGACCGGATCATATGGCGCTTTTGAAGAAGGTATTGTGCATATCCGGCCAATAAATAAAATGGCTCAGGAACGGGGTTTGAATGCAAAGGATTCCAACGTTGAAGCGGTGTTGATTCCGTTGCGCTACGCGGCGGTCAAAGATATTGTCTCACAGCTCAAACCTTTTCTCAGTGATGCCGCGGCGGCGATAGCGTTAGATGAACAGAACGCCTTGCTGCTGATTGAAAGTCCAGGAACTATTGAACGTTTGCGCCAGATAATAATCCAGCTTGACCAGCGTCCACGGGCAAATTGGTACCGCACTGTCATAAACTGCCGCAACATAACTCCTTCGCAACTTCAGAACGAACTTACGGAAATAATGCCTATACTTGGTTTTCCCGTCGAAGTCGATTCCAAGGACAAATCCAGCGGCGCGATAAGTCTGGTGGCACTGGATCGTATGCAAATACTCATCGCCAGCGCAGTTACCGAAGAGGCGCTGAATGAACTGCGCAAGACCGTGCTTACACTTGACCGCAGCGACGTAGGCGAACAGGAACGGGTATTTCTCTATCAGGTGCAAAACAGTAAGGCCGATGAATTACTTCAGGCGCTGAGCACCATGTTCCATGCCGACGGCTCCTCCATTACCGTCTCTAGCGGAACTAATGCGGGAGCAAGTTCGAAAACCAGTACTTCCAACACAGGAAACGCCAATAATAATAAAAGCAACACTAAACAGAAAAACTCCGCGATTCAGGAAAAATCCGCCAGTATCTTTGACGTTCCAGTAAAGATTTTCGCCGACGCGGTCAAAAACCGCCTGATAATCAGAACTACGCCACGAACCTATGCCATGATCCGCGCGCTCCTGGAGCGCATCGACACCGCGACCCAGCAAGTGCTGTTGCAAGTGCTGGTGGTGGAAATTGAGCTTACCGATACAAATGAATTCGGCATGGAATTTTCTGATGCCGTTGCCGCTGGAGCCACAAAATCCATCTTCGGTACAAATTATGAATCGCTGAAACCTGCCGTCAGTCAAACCGGGGCGACATATCATATTTTCAACCCCAGTAATCCCAGTGAAAAATTCGGCTATATCCGAGCGCTGGCAGCCAAAAGTAATTTGCGGGTATTGTCCAGTCCGCAACTGCTCGTTGCCAGCCATGCCGATGCCAAAGTATCTGTGGGTAAGAGAGTTCCAACTGTATCAGGTGAAGTTACAGATACCGCGTCTTCATCTACTACCGGTACTTCACTGGTACGAAATTACCAGTACGTGGAAACTGGCGTGATCCTGACCGTCACCCCGCATATTTTCGATAGCGGACAGATTTCCATGTCCCTGGAACAGACCATCTCCGATGTAATGGAAACCGCCAAAGCCGCCGACACACCTACTATAAAAGAGAGTGTC
>JAFGXT010000277.1 GCA_016936495.1 Victivallales bacterium | reverse complement strand
GGTAAAATGACGGAAAGACTTAAAGAGACATTTGCAAACAATCCTAAAGCGGTACTTGCTGTGGGGGCGATAGTATTGCTGACGCTCGTGGCGCTGTATCTTAATATGGATATATTGCCGGAGTTGTGGCCGGGCGAAAGGCGTATAGAACAGCAACTGGAGGAGCTTAGAAAAACACAGGAGCTTTTGCGCAATGAGATTGAGCGGGAACGACGCTTTGCGGATGTAATAGCCGGATTTGTTTCCGGCGGAAATTATTACTGGCTTCCGCCGCGCGACGGTGAGCCCGGTCATGCTTTGCGCAAACTTATTGAGACCGCGGCGGCGGATACCGGGCTTAAGCTTACTTCCCTGGGGGCGTTAAGGGAATCCAAACTGGAAAACGAGCTGAAGATTTACGAGTTAAATCTGTCTGCGTCCGCTAATCTGGAGCAGATTATGAGATTTATCATGGAGCTGGAGGCGTCAACGCCAAAACTGTACTGGAGCCAGCTGAACTTTCGTCCGGACAACTCCCGCAATCCGGAAAACGTCCATTTCAACGGGACGGTTAAAGCCGTAGTAATTCATTCGGATAGACTTATCGCCATGCTACGGGAGGAGCCACGATGAAAAAGATATACATCTGCGCGAACATCGTACTGCTGGTAGTCATTTGCGCGGCGGCGGAGTATCATCTGAAATTCAAAGCGCCGGAGCCGGACAAAACCTTGAGTCGCACCCCGGAACCAATAGCGGAAGTGAAGAAAAATACTGTCCGCCCGGAACCGGTAACTGTAAATGTCGAGGATATTGTCAGCAATAATCCATTTCATCCACGGCGCGGCAAGAACATCGAAGAGCAAGCTCCATCGGCGGCTCCTCCGCCTCCGCCGCCGGGAAGACAGCCGCAGTTTGAGCTTACCGGAATTTGCGTAATGGGTAATATTACCGGAGCGATTATTATAAATAAAGGCGCGAACAGGCACGGCGGGAATCCGTCCGGGCAGTCCCAAAGACGCTTTTTTAAGCTCAATGATGTGGTTGCCGATGGCTATAAACTGGTGGCGGTAACTCAGAATTCCGCCACGCTTCAGGGGCTTGCGGAAAAAATTGAACTCAAAATAGAGCATAAACGTTTCGAGCTTGAGTCAAAATCAACTCCCGCAGTAAGTCAGCCGCCCGCATTCGCGCCTCAGCCAGTTCCGGCAGCGGCGGCGGTCAGGACTCAACCGGCGCCCAAACCAGTTCACAATGTAACGGTGTCCCGGCAGACAAATCGTCGTCAGGTAGAATGAAAAGTATAATACATAAAATAAAATTTAATACCCATATATAAGGTTAAGAAAAATGCAAAAAACAAACAGGCTTCAAGCGGCGTTACGCCATTTCGCGTTTCCGGTTTTGCTTACGTTATGCGTTATGTTGCCGGGATGCACAAGCAATCCCGAAGAGAAAAACAAGGAAATACCCAGGAGCAAATATTCGATTCTGACCGAACCTGCGGCTCTTTCCGTTCCGGCCGAAACAGATATAAGCAAGGCGCTTACGACTGAACAGGTCATAAGTCCTGACATCCCTCCCGCCGTCGGCGGAGAGATCATCGACCCTGCCAAAACACCGTCCGCGACCGATGCCGGCGAGGGCAGATCAAAACTTTACAGCAAAGTGTTCAGCAGTCAGAAGTCCGACGAAAATATCAAGGTGATGATAAACTTTGACGCCGCCGGACTGGGCGACATTGTCCCGGCGTTTTCCCAGTCGCTGGGTTTTGATTATATCCTTGATCCGGCGGTGAAAGGCACGGTTACGATGTCCGTTGAAAGCGAGATGAAACCGGAATCACTGTGGAATTTGTTTGAACAGATACTGTGGATGACCGGATCATATGGTGCTTTTGAAGAAGGCATTGTGCATATCCGACCGATAAATAAAATGGCTCAGGAGCGGGGTTTGAACGTAAAAGGCTCCAATGTCGAAGCCGTGCTGGTGCCTTTGCGCCACGCCGCCGCCAAGGATATGATTGCCCATATCAAACCTTTTCTCAGCGACAGTGCGGCGGCGATAGCGCTGGATGGACAGAACGCCCTGCTGCTGATTGAAAGTCCCGGAAACATTGAACGTCTGCGCCAGATAATAATCCAGCTTGACCAGCGTCCGCGGGCAAACTGGTACCGTACAGTCATAAATTGTCGCAACATAACGCCCTCGCAACTCCAGAACGAGCTTGCCGAAATAATGCCTATTCTCGGCTTTCCGGTCGAAGCGGATTCCAAGGACAAATCCAGCGGGGCGATAAGTCTGGTGGCGCTGGATCGTATGCAAATACTCATAGCCAGCGCGGTCACGGAAGAGGCGCTGAACGAACTGCGCAAGACCGTGCTTACACTCGACCGCAGCGACGTAGGCGAACAGGAACGGGTATTTCTCTATCAGGTGCAAAACAGTAAGGCCGATGAATTGCTTCAAGCGCTGAGCTCCATGTTCCATGCCGACGGCTCCTCCATTACCGCCTCTAGCGGCGCTGCTGCCGGAACAAGTTCAAAAACCAGTACTTCCAACACGGGAAACGTCAATAATAATAAAAGCAACACCAAACAGAAAAACTCCGCGATTCAGGAAAAATCCGCCAGCGTTTTTGACGTCCCGGTAAGGATTTTCGCCGACGCGGTCAAAAACCGCCTGATAATCAGAACTACACCACGAACTTATGCCATGATCCGCGCGCTGCTGGAGCGCATCGACACCGCTACCCAACAGGTGCTGTTGCAGGTTCTGGTGGTGGAAATTGAGCTTACCGATACCAATGAATTCGGCATGGAATTTTCCGACGCCGTTACCGCCGGCGCCACCAAATCCATCTTCGGTACAAACTATGAATCTTTGAAGCCGGCCGTCAGCCAAACCGGGGCGACATACCATATTTTCAATCCCAGTAATCCCAGCGAAAAGTTTGGCTATATCCGGGCACTGGCGGCCAAAAGTAATCTACGGGTATTGTCCAGTCCGCAACTGCTGGTAGCCAGCCATGCCGATGCCAAAGTATCTGTAGGCAAGCGAGTTCCAACCGTATCAGGTGAAGTTACAGATACCGCATCTTCATCTACTACCGGTACCTCGCTGGTGCGAAATTATCAATATGTTGAAACTGGAGTAATTCTGACCGTCACCCCGCATATTTTCGATAGCGGGCAGATTTCCATGTCCCTGGAACAGACCATCTCCGATGTAATGGAAACCGCCAAAGCCGCCGACACACCTACTATAAAAGAGAGTGTC
>JAFGXT010000276.1 GCA_016936495.1 Victivallales bacterium | reverse complement strand
CGGGAGTTAATATGTGGTTATTGCACACATATCAGGAAAAACAAAAATAGTTATAATTGAAATTTTCAATAATACATAAAAACAAAAGAAGGGTTAAATTATAATGAGACGAGATTTTCACGCAAAGATGATATTAGGGTGGGCTTGTATTTACGCATTATTTTGCGCGTATAATACAAACGGATTAGCGATTTCGCCTGAACGTGCGGCGGATATGATTAAAGCGGCTCCGGTTACAAATAAACTTGAAAAAAATTGGAAAGCCATTAAAAAACGCAATTTGCGTCTTCTGCCTGTTCCAAAAGAATTGGAATTTACCGGAGATGTTATTCCTTGGGACAAACTCGCGATCGTTATAAAAAACAGTGACAAAACCGGTCAAATCGCGGCCAATGAAATATCCTCGCGTATTGAGGAACTGACTGGCGGAAAGCCTTCAATTCTCAAAGAACCAGAAGGCGGGATGTATAATATAATAATAGATAACACTTTTCCAAACAACAAATTTACGTCCGATGGATCTAGCATAAATCTGCCTGGCAAGGATCAAGCATATGGTCTATATCCATCAAAGGATTCCATTGTTCTGTCAGGACGCGGGAAACAAGGGATGCTTTGGGCTGCTGTAACCGCACGCTGGCTGATTGGAGAAAAGGATAACAAAGTTGTATTTTATCCCGCAAAAATAGTTGACTGGCCTGACTTTGAAATACGTGAAGCTGCCAGGGTTCGTGGTCCATATATGGAACGCTACCGTTCAACTCCGGAAAAACATCTTGAAGACTATAAAAAATATATTGACTTTAGTTTCAGAATAAAATGTAATGCTATTGGGCATCACACGTTTCAGCCATGGCAGGGAGAGTTTTCGCCATTTAAAACAGGAGAAGAAGTCTCTCACGCTATATTAAAAGCTATAAGATTGGTTAATGATTATGCTAAAGACAGGGGGATAACCCCTTGGATGACCTGTCTTAATGATTTAGGTAAGAAGCCGCATCAAAAATCTCCAGAACTGGAAGTAATGCAGTTGATGCCTCATTATAAAACGTATATATCATGGGCCAGGCATGATCTTCATCGAATAAAAGCGAGAAAACTTGCAAAATTCTGTGCTGATGCCGGATACTCACAATGTCAACTACATTCACCCGACGGAGGAGGTATTCAAGATCCGGAAATGTGGAGTGAACGTGATTCTCTTTCCAGAAAAATGTATCCATCCGATGATGATCGTTCAAGGGCTGATTGGGATGTGCTTAAGATATATTATGAAGAGCTGAAAAAATCAGGTATCGATATTGTTTTTATTCAGTATCCATATAGTGCTAAATATTTGAATTCCGATGACACCAGACTGGCCTTGAATCTACCTGATAATCAATCAGGTAGAGAATTAGCTGGCAAACTGTCAAAACGAATGAAAAATGATATGCGAATGCTGGATAAGCTTACTCCAAAGGATGTCAAGTTTCTTCTTCGTGAAGAGTATACTCCTGATAACTTCAAAAACTTAAAACTGTTTTTTGACTTATGCAACAGAAAGATTATCGCTTGGATTTATGTAAGCGAATATTTACGCGACCGGATGGATTTACTTCCTCCGGAGAGTGCTTCATTCCGTTCAATGCTGTATCCGAATGTATGCGGTGTTCATGTCATGAATGAAAACCGTTTATTTACCGAACCCGCGTTGGCTTGTGCTGCTGAATATCTATGGAATACCGCCTTCCCTGGCTGGCAATACATGGATCGTATTAATTATTTTACCGAAGGGACAAGACCCGCTCAGGATAAGATAGACATTATGGCGGAACGCGCTGCCGTCGGACTATGGGGAGCTGAAGCGGGAAAAGAACTGAAAAAGATTTTTGACCGCGGTCTTTCAATTGACATTGCGGTAGATCCTCAGGGAAGGGAAAAGCGTTTAAATATTAAGAATATGAGTGAAGTATGCAAAGAGAATCATAACGCACTTTTGCGTGCGGAAAAAGCCATTGACCTTACATTGTTGGAAATGAGCAGGAATGGCGGGAGCGGAAAAGTTTTTATGGATGACTTTTCAAAGCCTTTCTTTTATCAATATTATCTGATGATAAAAGGCGCTATCCCGTATTCGATCACAAATCTTGCGGTTTATCAAAGTCACGCTACACTTAAGAGTGGAGATTTCGAGAACGCGGACAAAATATTAAAAGAAGCAATAAAGCATTTATCAAACGCCGAAACTGAGTTTAACAGGGTTTCAGTAGCTTTGTCCCAAGAGCCTGTCCTATATTCCTGGAAGGAAGCAGATAGATATCACCGGACACTTCCTAAAATGAAATCTTTAAACCCGGATTTCAAAGCGTTGAAAGAACGACTGGAGCAGGAGCGTGAGGGTCTTGGAAAAACATATGAACAAATTTATACACCTGCATGGTTTGGGAACTTTTTAAGCCAGCGTCATCTCGTTGCCGTCAAAACGTCAACACCAATAAAAATAGATGGATCAGTAAGTGAGAGTGAATGGGGAAATGCAGCAGCAATAGAACATTTTACCGGGGCAAATATCCAGAAAATGCCTCCGGAGCCCGTCGTGATGCGGATGCTTTATGACGACAAGAACCTTTATGTTTCAGGAGTGATAAGTCATTCTCAAATCAGTGCTGTAAATGTAAAAAAACACGGTATTTCAGAATATGTTCCAGCTGAAAGCGCTGAGATATTTCTGGTTCCGTCGGAATTGGGAGACCGAAGTTTCAAGCAGGTGATAATAGATGCAGGAGGAGGACTGTTTACCAAATCCGTATCAGTGGGAAAAACCGTAACAGGCATTGATTTGGGAATTATGTCAGCGGTAACAAAAAATCAAGACGGGTGGATTTTTGAAATGTCTATCCCCTTTGAGAAACTTGGCGCATTCCCTGGTAAGGATTGGAAGGCTATGCTGGCATATAATCGCGCGAAAGAAACCGACAATTCAAAACTGGAAAGTTTTTCATCTTCTTTTACTGATGGTAAGGGTTTTCTATCTCCGTCCTTGTACTCTTCATTGCTTTTTGCCTCAAGCCCGCCTGACTTCCATGCTGACATTAAGATCAAATGTACTGATATTGCCATGAGAGAACAAATTCACAGTGATGGCACTGGCTCTCTAATAACATTCAGACCGGCAATCGAAACGAGGCGTCCCCTGAAAAATGTCTCTGTTGATGTGCGTTTTCTGATTAAAAACAAGAAGAAGGTCGGAGCATTGACAATAGATAATATTTCTTTCCTGCCGTTGGTTTGGAATCCTATGGCGCCCATGCAGTTCCAGATGCAGAATGTACACAAAGGAGTCATTTTAGAACTTAATGTTCATTATCAAACACTGGACGGAAAAAAAGGCGAGGTATCAAAAAGCTTTATCATTGGAGATATCCAGGCGGTTGTTTCCGACAAAGATATATTTCAATCCGATGGCAGCGGAGGAAAGGCATTGACTTTTCCCGTTTATATTGATACTTCGGCGGATGGAATCAAATTTCTTTCCGGTCAAAGCGGAGAAATATTGATAAAAATATTTCCCAGAGAGAAGTTCATTAATCAAAAGGAAAGTCAATGTCTTTTGGACCTCGGTCCTGATCGCAGAAAAAATCCCCTCATTGTCAATAAGAGCAGCATTACTGCCGTTGTAAGGAATAATATCCTGAATTTTTCTATATGCAATGGACGATTTGAACAACGTGGTGTTTCTGCATTGTTGAAGCTACCCAAAGAAGAATGGACTGTGTTGGCTTTTAAGTGGAATTTAGATAACAATGGCAAAACGGAGATGAGTATTTCCGCTAATGGGAAGAAAATAACCGGAGATAAGGTAACATCCTGGCGGAAAAAAGATGGTACATTATCAATGTCTGCCGAAGGTATGGATATGACTGTAATGCAGTTGGGTTGCCTTAACTCAGGATTATGGCCGTCCCATTGTATGTTCAAAGACCTTATAGTGTCCAGCAATGGCGCCATTATGTCATTTCCATTCGATGGTACTTTGAACGGAAAATACATAAGTGGAGCCGTCGGCGGAAAGAATGTCGCACGACCAGGTATTATATATCCATGACGGCTTTTTATAGAAAAAAAATGCAAGGAAAAATGAATGTATACAATTAAAACAAATCAAACTCAATTCAGCCTCGACGATAAAGGAATGCTGGTCTCCCTGCTGAATCGTAAAAGTAATCATGATTATGCGGGTGGTAAAGGATTATGGCGAATTATCTACAGTCGAGGTTCTGATCTGGAACGCATGATCCTGCCCGAAAGCAATGAACCGGAAATAAGCCAGTTACATGATGGGATACGGCTCAGTTACCGGAATGTCATGGATACCGAAGGTTTCAAATTGAATGTCGAATTGACCATTACCGCACAAGTAGACAATGAAGACATAATACTTTCCGCTGAAATAATAAATAATGAAGCCGGAATTGTGGTACGCGAATTTCACTTCCCTCTTATCCGGCATTGTGCTCTGCCGCCGGATTCCAGACTTATATTATCCACTGCCGGCGGCGAACACTATGACAGCCCTTATGAAACAGTTCTCTCAAGGCAAACCGGATATATGGCTAAAGATAACCTTGAAATAAGAATGTCAACATTATACCCAGGGTTTGCCGCTGTCAATGCTTTTGTGCTTGAAAATGGCAAGGAAGGTTTGTATTTCGGAAGCCATGATCATAGTTTTCAATTTACCCTGCATCTGATAGCGGCTGACAAGGATGGGCTGATTCCAATGATGGTGAAATATCCTTTTATTAAGCATGGAGCATCCTGGAATGCGGAAGGATATATTCTTGCTCCATATAGCGGATCATGGCATATCCCCGCAAAAAAATATAGAAAATGGGCGGACACGTGGTTCACTCCCCGCAATTCTATGCAAAAGGTCAGGGATATGAAAGGATGGCAGCGCATTATTCTGCGCCACCAGTATGGTGAAACCCATTATCACTATAATCAGCTTGAACAAATATTTCACGATGGAATGACATCCGGCATTGATACTGTGCTTCTATTCGGCTGGCATCGCGACGGCATGGATGCAGGTTATCCGGATTATGTGCCGGATCCTGACCAGGGAGGAGCGACTGCTCTGAAAAAAAATATATTGAAAATCAAGAATGCCGGAGGCAAGGTAATTCTGTATTTTAATGGACAATTAATTGATGTGGATACCGACTTTTACAGGAATATCGGTCATCAGATATCCGTAAAAAAAGCCAACGGCAGTGAACATATGGAAACTTACGGGTTCAGTGGAAATGGCACCGCATTGCGGGAATTTGGCAATAAGACTTTTGTTACGGCATGCCCCGGTTGTGAAGAATGGCTGACAATACTTAAATCCTGTGTGGATATCGCCGTTGATTCAGGCGCTGACAGTGTTTTCTTCGACCAGCTCGGATGGGTGTCCCGTCCGTGTTTTGACGTTTCACATGGACATCCGGTTCCTTTCATGACCACAATGAAAACCAAGTCAGAAATGCTTAGAGCTTTATCTGAATATACAAAAATAAAATGCCCTGACATGCCATTGGGTATTGAATGGCTCTCAGACATTACAGTTCAATATGCCGACTATGTTCATAATATTCAAAAACCGGAACAATCTTTCTTCCTTGAATGGTTCCGCTATATATTTCCGGAAATAAGAATTTCAGACCGGGGAATACGTGATGATGAAAATGTGGAACAGAAAATCAATCATTCATTGCTGCGAGGACTTTTCTGTGATGTCGAGATATATCGCTGTAGGAAAACAATTATTGAATGCCCGCTATATCAGGAATACCTGAAAAAAGCCAACTTGATTCGCGATAAATATTCTGATCTGATTTTAAATGGCATGTTCCGTGATGACGATTTTGCTGTTGTGCAAAATGAAAATGTTTTAGTATCATGTTTCACCTCGAAAGACCGGCTTGCTGTAATTCTGACGCCAGTCCGTAATAAGCCGGAAAATACAACAGTAAAAGTTTCTGGTTTTGATTTTATCGAAGCAGACGGTCTTAACGAATGGGAGGTTAAAAATGCAGGGAATTGCACTTATGGTGTAACACTTGGCGAAAACGGACTGACGGTCATTATTTTTCAGAAAAAGAGAAATAGTTGAATTTTTCGTAACGGTTGCATTTCAGTTGTTGAAATAACCGCCAACAGCATTCTTGAAAATATATACCTATAACATAGAACAAAAAAATAAAACAGGTGTTTTGTGCCCTGGCACGATAAAATTTTAGGCAGTGTCAAGATTAGCATGAAAACAAAATAACAGAAATGACTATGTTAGAAAAGTAAAAATGACGGCTAACAGCAAAAATTCAAAGGATGCCATGAAGGATTGAGTATCTGCACCAAATGCCGAAATTGTTCTAGATATGTTTGGTATCTAGAAGATGAAAAACCCAATCTTTCGGTATATGGTTCGGGTTTCCCTTTATTTGCGGTGTCCCTCTATACTTCCATAGACAAGAAAAAACACCATGGCTTTATAAATAAAGGAAATCACCACCTTAATCTTCAATTCCTAATACTTTCTATATCAATTGAGAGTAACAATTTGACAAAACCAACAAATATATGAGGAGATATTTTATGAATTCATTATTTCGGTTGGAGTTTCCGCTGGGGCGGACGCATTTGGGCATGCCTATGGGTAACGGAAACATGGGCGTACTGGTTTGGGGCGAAGGCACGCGGCTGTGTCTCACGGTCAATCGCGGCGATTATTGGGATCACCGTCAGGGGGAACGGGTATTGCCGGGGCAGAGTTACCGGGAGCTGGTCGAAGCTTTTGACCCTTATGACGTCGAACCTGTAAACACGCGGTTTGTGCGTGCAGAGCGTTTATTGGACAATCAGGATCTGTGGTGGCCGTCGAGCCGTTTGCCGGTCGGACGCATTGAATTAGAGTTATCGAATGCTGTTGAATATGCGGAATTGGATTACACGAGCGGGTGTGTGAACGTGAAAGCCGGGGAAGCGTGTTTGCGTCTGGTATTGTCGCGCCATTGTCAACAGTTGCTTATAGAAGATAAAAACGGTCTGATCGCGGGAATTGTCCCGCGTCCGGCATGGGAATGGAT
>JAFGXT010000275.1 GCA_016936495.1 Victivallales bacterium | reverse complement strand
CGTGGCGGATGCGCTTGCGCCAGAAGTTTGTCCAGAGACGCCCCAGGAGCGGCGATCTCAAAGGCCTTTTTGAACACGCTCTGTTTGCCTCGAGGTGCGGTCGGCAACACCTGATCGGCGATCCCGAGTACATACTGAGGATAATTATCTATCTCCAGTTCCAGCACGTTGCCAGGACACTTCACCTCGCGCGGATTGCCCATAATATCGAAAACCGTCAGTTCGGGAACACCGACCGGTAATTTCAGCATCATACTTCGCGTCGGGTTCCAGACCGCTACCAGGTTGCGGTCGTCACGACGGAATGAGTAAGCGAACACTTCATCGGGAAGCTGGTCAAGTCGGCCAAGGGAACGAGTGCCCTCAAGTATCCGGGTCATGGCGGCAGCGGCCATCATCGTCGGTTTGGGTTCTATGGAAGCGGCTCCGAAACGGTGCTTGTCTATATACGATGAAGTGTTGAATGATATGCCGTACCCCTGCTCCCCTCCATTCGACTGAAATGTACAGTAATCAGTGGTATAAAAAAACCAGGTGGAACTGAAGCCTTCGCCAAGGGCAATCACATGACCACGGATAAAACGGCTCAACTGATTCATCCATTCGGCATGCCCGATGGCGGCGGTATCCTGTCCCCGGTAATCCACGCCCCATTCGGTGTTTATCAAAGGAGCGCCGGGGCTCACATATTTATCGGTAAGACGGCGCAGGCGACGGGCGTCGCGGTGAAGCCCGGCCTGCTCAGGTTCGCTTTTCACCGGCAGAAAATAGAGATGGCTCAAAACCCCGCCGATATATTTGCCCAGACCTTTCTTGAAAAGCGACGCCATCTTGTCGGTACCGGAAGAAATAACGCCGTAATTTGCTCCCATAAGCATGCCTTTCGGATCATTGGCGCTAATCGCCTGCGCGGCAAGACGGTAATATTCGAGGAACTCATCTTCCGTGCCCTGCCAATGCCAGTCGGGCTCCCAGTGAATCTGATAATAAGTATGTTCGGTGGCAGGAAAAAAGACGCTGTTCCTGGCAGCATGATTTTTCACGGCCTCGCCGAAAAGCCGCAGATAAGCCTCCGAATCAGCCAGGGGAAAGGATTGAAGTTCCACACCCTTGAGTTTGATGTTGGCGGACATGTATTTCGGCAGTTTAAGCATATACTGCGGCGCGCCTTCCAGACTATAGATTTCCGCCATACCAAGTTCAGCGGTTTCAGGCCGGGTCTTACCGCGATACTCTTCCGCCGTCTTCGCTTTGAAACGGTGCGGCTCAGACTCGAGTTCGCTGAGATGACCGCCGGAATAACACCAGCGCATCCCCATCGTTGTATAAAAAGGATCAAGCGACCTGCCTTTCATGAATTCTCCGCTGATAATAAAATTGGTGCCCTGTCCACCGAAACGTGAGAATTCCGGCGATTTCAAGGGCAGCGCGGTGAGCTCGGGAAGAACGCCGAAACAGACAAATCCGGGATGACGTGAACCCTTGTAAGGCACGGTAGCGCCGCAATCGCGCAACTTCATGTATAAAAAATATGCCCCGGATTTTTTCGGGGCATATTTAAGCTCCACACCTGCCAGGAGCTGCGAAGGAGTTACTGCCAGCTCCCCCCGCTCCACCTCACGGTTAAGATAATCGCATAAACGCCATTCCAGCGTATCCGGACGGGTTATCAGCGCGTTGCCGCTGACACGCAGAACAACGTCCTCGTCCGGATGGTATATGCTGAAACGTTCATGTCCGCCGGTAAAAGTAACGTTGACCGCCGGAACCTCGGCATCCTTTTTGACTTCATCGAATTTAAGATCATCAATCCACATTTCACCTGCGCCAGCTTCAAAAACATGCAGATACACCATGCCGTTGCTTCCTTCCGGGGCGACGGCACGCTGCTTGACCTGTTGATATTCGCCGGAAAGCGTAACGCTCCGAGTGTCAAGCTGGGCTTTGGCGAGTTTCCCCAGCCACTGAAGCTGAATCGCACCTTTGCCGCTACCTTTCATCCAGGCGCTGAACTCATAAGTACGGCCGGGAACCACGGTACGATACGCAATGGTAACCCGTCCTTTCTGCTCCAACTTCATCGCCCCGATACCAGTCCTGGCGTGCTGCCCCGACTCATCATACTGATAACTGCCAGTGGGATTGACATAATGTTTCCCGACATTCCCGGCACCGACGACAGGTGTCTCAAAATCAAGCAGCGGCGCGTCAGGATCAATAGTCCGCTCTTCCAACCGGATATCGTCTATCCACAGGCTTCCCTGGTTATTATCCGGACGGAATTTCAGGTACGCCCGGGAGCATCCGGCAGGCGCAGTGGCGTCAATAATTATTCTCCGGTACTCACCGGTAAGCGGCAGCGTCTGATACGAATTGTGTTTAGTCCCAAGCCATTCTATTTGCATGAAAGCTTTGCCTTCGCCTTTTACCCATGCGCTGAGACGGTAATCTTTTTCGGCCGCAATCTTGCGATTCTCGATAATAATCACCCCGTTGCCCTTGAGGAGCATCGCCGACTTACCGCCGTGCGCGTTAGAATCAAGCCTGAAGTCGCCGCTGGGATTGACGTATTGTTCCTGATAATAACCCGGCTTGAATTCTCCAGACACCTCAAAATCCAGTTCAAAAGCTTGCCCTCCTGCCATCGGCAGTGCCGTAGCAAACGCAAAAACACCTAGACATAATGGTACGGATTTCATAATAATATGATCCTTTTAGTTGACTGATTATATGGATATTAAAGAGTTGTAAACCGCCACACTATCGCTTTTGATTTTCAAAAGCCAATGAGAAATCGGCATTTTTCAACACTCTTAATGATTTCTTAACGAGGTGAAAGCGGGTCTCATTTTGCAACATAGTACAGATGAACGTTAATCGTCGCGGTATTGAAGCCATTGAACTGAACAATCTGATTCATCCGCATCCAACTGTATGCCTCCACATGCCCGTCAATATGACCGAAATTACCGCTTTTATTATGTGGATAGCTGGTTAACGCAGCTCCCCCGCCAACCATAACCGTCGGAATTACATTAGTAAGATTGCTTGATGAATTACCATCTCCCGTACAGATCACCTCGCTCGGACGCCGGATATTCACGGTTTTCCGGGTCGCGCAATCAACGCCTACAGGTACTCCGGTACTGGTATTCAACCAGCCCAGATTCATATTCCAGGCAATATTGGTGTTACGTCCGGCCATATCCGGGTAGGGATTCGCCCGGCACAAACGTTTCCGGTTCTTCTCCCTCGGAAAACTCCAGTAAGTCGGTGATGCCGTCGCCGAGGTCGCCGGGTCAAACACATACCAGCCGTCTATTCCCATATAAGGGATAAGTTTATATACCCATGAGGCAGCTCCGTTATAGCCGCCCTTGGCATAAAGATCCGGTTCGGACACCAGTTGGCCGGGTAACACATAGTCATGATTGTCTGAAGAATACATCTGGGACGCCTGAACGATCCCACGAATATTATTCACGCATTCTATCCGATACACCGCCATCCTGGCCTGGTTCAGCGCAGGCAACAGCAAACTTGCAAGAATCGCGATAATAGCTACGACCACAAGGAGTTCTATCAACGTGAAGCTCTTGAGCCGCAACACATTACATTTTATTTGAAATTCATAAGGCAGCATTTGTTCATCTCCCGTTATCTCGGATGAGTTCCGGCATGCACAACAGGCCTTGTTCGTAAAAATACGCATTTCCTTTTCTCCTTGTTAAGTTACAATTTCTTTACGCTCAGCCTTTCAACAAAAACCGGCTCCAATACCTTTTCTACTATGCTCTCTTCATTACTATTTATCTTATCAATGAATTTTTTCACAAGCGAACAAGTCTCGTCCAGAAAGTTAAACATGCCGGTAGTCAAGTTAAGATGCCGGTATCTGGGATCATTGTCAAATCCTGTAATGGATATATCTTCCGGCACCTTGTAACCTAGCTCATTTAGTCTGGCAATAACACCTTCGGCCATGGGATCATTCAAAGCTACAATTCCGGATATCCTTCCCAGTACTCCTCTTACATGCAATTGACTTGCAGCATAGTACCCGTTTTTATACCAGTTACCGTCAAACATGGAATGTGGCACTTCCACAATTACATCGTCGCCGACGCCAAGCCCATGCATACGCATAGTATCGATAAAGCCATTGTGACGGTAATAGTTATCAGAGCAACCATCTCCCAGCAGCTCGCCATAAACATAAGCTATATCGCGATGCCCCCGGTTGATCAAATAGGTACACTGCATCTTCGTTACTGAATAATAATTACAATAGAAATTATCTATGCCTTTGGTTTTCGCAATCCGGCTGAATGCAGATATTACGGGAACACCACAACCCTTTAACTTTAATAGGAAATCATTAGCGTCTTCCACGTTGATGACACCCAGCTTGAATATTATCGCGTCTATATTACTCTCCAGCATTTGATTCAGGAGGAAGATGCGATCTTTCAGATTTCTGGAACCTCCTGTTATATGCACAGGCACCACCCCGCTTTCTGAACAAGCCTTGAAAACCCCGTGCTGCCAGTCAAACAAATGCGCCGGCATAAGTGGATCACGATGGTTGTAGACTTCCAGAGACTGGTCATTGAGCACTCCCAGTCTTTTCAGTACAGATCCTGCTTTCTTTAACTTACGCCCGACGCCACGATGATTTTTTATCAAACCTTGCTGCTCCAGGCGATCCAACGCCTTACGCGCAAAAAAACGCGTGGCTTTGTACTTTTCAGCCAAATCCGTTTCCGAGGGAATAAGATCTCCCACCTTATAATGACCACAACTTATTTCCTGATTCAAGTCCTGGTAAATCATTTCTGCTATATTGCTGCTTGTTCGTGCCATTGTGGGAAACCACCCTGCTTTTATTAATTACATGTTAATTACATGTTAATTATAAGACGTAAAAAGTCCTTTGTCAATAGCAAAAAACAATTTTGTCTTTTATTTTCATTTTTAATGTCGGTTGGCATGGTGAAATCTTGTTTTTTTTGTTACTTTATTGTACAATTAGAGTTTCCTGAAAAATACTTAACATGTTGGCGTGCAAATGCTTGAATGCATGCTATATTATCTTTGCCGCAGGCTTTTTGCCGT
>JAFGXT010000274.1 GCA_016936495.1 Victivallales bacterium | reverse complement strand
GTCTGGGCGCGATGTTTCATGACGGCTGGGAGCTTCAGTATGACAGTATCATAAATGCCACACGGGATCTGCTCCGCTCGCTTAACGTCACCGCGCCGGAATACTCTCTGCCAGCCGGTGTGTACCTGCGTCAGCTTGAGAACGCGGAAAACATAATGTCTTTTGTTTTCAACCGTAATGACCATGAGGTTGAAATAAAAAATCAGGATTACGCTTGCGGCGCCCGGTTATGTTATGGCGAGGGCGCACGGATATGCAACAAAAATCATCTGTATCTCGCCGCTGGTGAAGTTGCGGTACTGCTTAAAGAAAGATCATGATGCTCTAAATCGACTTCGGCCGGGTTGACTGGAGAAATATAAAATAAAAAAGTTGAACCATTAAGGAAAAACACTTATGAAACAAAGACTTATCGCACTAACGATGCTCTTGACGATGTGGCTGGCTGATTCAGCTCATGCTTTCAGCGTCAAGGGTTCAGAATCTCCTTCTCCGGCGGAGAACACCGCTATCAAAGAATTGAACTCTTATTTAAAGAAAACGGTCAAATCCTTATCCATAGACGGAAATAGCAATCCGGTCTTATATATTGGCGACACGGAGTTTGCCCGTAAACATGGCGTAGACACGGCAAAACTCGCCAATGAACAATGGTTGATTAAAAGTATCAATGGCGACATCATACTCACCGGAGGCGGCACCAGAGGCTCCCTGTACGCAGTCTACAGCTTTCTCGAAAACCAGATCGGCGTACACTGGTGGAATCCGACAGAAGAATACCTTCCTCCCGCCGCCGATGTCTCACTCGGGAAATTGGAACTGGAAGGCAAGCCCTTCTTTGCCATGCGTGATTATTACCGCTCCACCCACGACCGGATAAATGACAAAGGCATAATCTCCATTCGCAACCGCGCCAACCGCAACGGGGATATACCCATTCCCGCGGAACTCGGGGGAAGCTATAACTACGGCTTGCCTTACCATGTACACACTTTCAAATATTATATCCATCCGGATAAATATTTTAAAAGCAACCCGGAATATTTCGCGCTTAAAAATAATAAGCGTGTCAAAGATCAGCTTTGCGTCAGTAACCCCGAAGTGAAAGAACTTATGAAAAACAGGCTTCACGAGTTTATAAAGCTCGACCGGGAAAGAGCCGACAAGGCAGGCGTCCCCTACCCCGTCATCTATGAAGTCTCCATCAATGACAACTGGACACAGTGCCAATGCGATAAATGCCGCGCAATAGTGGGCGAAGACAATCCGGCGGGATTACAACTGCGGCTGATAAACTACCTCGCCGATTCCATCAAGGATGAGTACCCGGATATTTATATCGGACTTCTGGCATATTATTTCCTGGAGGAACTGCCCAAGAAAACCATGCCGCGCGATAATGTCATCATCCGCCTGTGCAATACCCGCTCCAACCAGACCGTCGGACCGGAGTCCCCCGACAATAAACTTTTCTATAATCTGGTAAAAAACTGGGGAAAGGTATCCAATAAACTGTATATATGGGAATACATGGGCTCGCATAGTGAAGCCTATGGCTTGCCATTGCCGGAGGAGTTCCGAATACCTGACCTGTTGCGCTTCTACGCCAGAAACAAAGTTCAAGGCGTGTTCATGCAGAATACAGTAAACGCCGCAGACATGCCCAGTTTAAAAAACTGGCTGTTCTACAAGTTCATGGAAAATCCCGACGCGGATTTCGACAAACTCATGAACACCTTCATGAACAAGTATTACGGTGCCGCCGGACAATGGATACTTCGCTACCGCAAGACCCTGCACGAAGCTGCGCTGAAAAATCAATATTCCTATATTTCCTATGACTCCAATGCCGGAGCGGCGTTCGACTATATAGACCTGGATTCAATGCTCGCCTGCTGGAAATATTGCGACGAAGCCGAAAAAGCCGTCAAAGACGATCCCGTCCTGAGCCTCCGGGTGCTGGAAGCACGATTGCCGCTTGACCGCTATCTTGCCGCTTTCTACGCATACAAATATATGCGCGAATGGGAACACCGCGGCAATGACATCTCTACTTTCCCCTTTGACCTCGATGCGACTTTTGCCCGCATCAAATCAACTATGACAAAGCTTATAGCCAAAACCCCGCAGGATCTAAACGCGCTTATCAACAGACCCGGCTCACGCCTTAATAGCTTTCAAAAAGATGAGACCCGCTTCAATATGCAGAAAACCATGCTTGAAAAACGTACCTACAAACTACCAAAAGATTTTGAGGATCAACGTTCGGTTCAGATTATGCCTTCGACCTTCGGTTATTTCGGCTCATCAAACATCTTTGCGGATAAGGACTCACCATCCGGATTCGCTGCGGTAATAAGGGCGACCAGCAAAACATCACTAGCGCTCCCTCCCTGCGTCGTAGCTTATCACGGCTGGACAAAATTTGGTAGCTTCCCCGGCATGGCGATAATCCCCAACCAGATAAAAGGCGAAGGCTATAACTGGTATCAACTGGGGCCGGCAAGCATAATCGACCTGGGTTATCTGTATTTTACCCGCTCATGGCTGGTGCAGATGTCCATCGGTCCAACCACATCCATGTTTGACGGCAGCCCGGTATCCATATGGGTCAATTTAAAATTTGAGGGTGAAGACTATATCCCGCGTCAAAAAGGCATCAAAAATGCCGTCTACATCGAAAGAGTGGTCATCACGCCGCCGACCGCAAAAGAAAAATTGTTGAGCTCATGGAAAGCCCCGCGCAACCGGCTCGAACCCGGCAGCGAACCCGGAGCGATAAAAATCAAAGGTGCAACCACTGTATTCGCATCGCAAATGACCAGAATAGACCTGAATGACGTCTACCGCCTGAGCGGCAACTTCCGGCTGGCTCCCGACTCGGGAAAAGGTAATGTGCTCTTCGGCGTTACCATGTATGACGAGCATGACCTGAACCAAATCCTGGCTCACAATGTACTGACGGTCAAAAATGGCGTCGCCAGGCTTGCCAGGGATATAGCCGCCAATACTAAACAGGTCTACATCCGCGATTCCGCTACTGAACCACGCGTCGGACAGTATCTGGCTTTCGACATTGATGACAGCGGCAACTTTATCGATCTCCCCAACTTCAAGACATTCAGAATAGACAAGGTAGAGAAAGGCGAGGACTCCGGCGCTTACATCCTTTCACTCAAAGCCCCCCTCGGACTGGAACGCAGCGCGGACAGCAAGGTGCGCCTGCATAATCCAGCCGGATACCTCTATGCACGCTCTCCCGCCCCGACAACAAAATGGCAGTCTTTCAGTCATGAAATCAGTGGCGAGGCTCTTGATGGAATCTCCGTGAACAAATGGTGGAAAGGCACCAGTTTCGTTAAACCGCTTATTCTTACAATCGGTAATAACGTTCAGGTGGAATTCAAAGACTTCACGCTACAGAAAATAAAAAAATAAAACAAACCCTCCGGCGGGACAGACATCCCGCCGGCAAAATGGAGGTGCTCAATGAATGAAAAACACAAATCCAGGAAAATACATGGAACCAAACAAAAGAACTTTTCTCTCATCGAACTGCTCGTAGTGATCGCCATCATCGCGATTTTAGCGTCAATGCTTCTACCCGCGCTCAACAATGCCCGTGAAATAGCAAAAAAATCATCATGCGTCAATAACCTGCGCCAGCTATCCATTGCCGGATACAATTATGTCAACGATTATGATGAATGGTTCTTTAACTGGTACAGGACTTTATCTACAATTGACTATTGGAGCCGGACTCTGTCAGACCTGAAGTATACTCCGCCATACAATCAGCAGGGGATTTTTCTCTGTCCCGGCAACCTTTTGCGCTGGAATGATACTCCCAATAACGCCTATCACAATAACAACTATGCCTACAACGGCAATCTCGGCACTTGGAATGATTACGGATTCAAAGCCAGACTTTCACAGATAAGACGCCCATCGGAAATAGTGTTTTTTGCCGATTCAGGTTTCCGCAGGGTGGACGCCAGCAGAAAACATTGCGGTCCGATTCTGCTTGCGTCGGAAGTGGAAAGACCCGAAGGCGGCATCTATTCCCAGGTAGGATATGTCCACCGCGGCTTTTGCAATCTTGGATTTATCGATGGACATGTCGACGATATAAAACTGTTCACCGCAAAACAATCCATGTGGTACGACGGCTGGTGATTCAGTTCACCGCTTTTTTTACAGTCTCACGATCAAAAAAATTTGTACTCATGCCGCAATCGGCTATCACCGTATAAACGTTTATACCGGAAACACACGGACTAAGAAACGTAGCCGCGTTGTGAGACCGCCGTCCGCCTTGCAGGAGAGAAAAGTTTTCTGTTAAATTATTCTGAAAGCATTTTTATTGCGTGGATTGTTGTTGTATACTATAGCACCATAGAGTAGTAAACAGCAATAGTAGTCAAGGTGATAATGACCAAGCAGGCAATCCGGTGTTCCGTAATATTTTTCAAGATACTGATCTTCATATTTATTGCGGGATTTGAAGATAAGCTCAGTGCCGCTCCTGATCCTAAGGGTAAGGCCAAGGCGGAAATTCTTGTGTTGCACTCTTTTCCGCCTGACGCCAGATGTAAGCACTGCGCCGCTGATGGAATTTCTGAACGCTTCAGAAACAGTGATTTCCCAAACGCGCGGATACGCCATGAATACCTTGACCCCCGCGAAGGTCTTACCAATAGCTATATGGACGGATTTGCGGAACGGTTACGTAATTTGTACTCTTCCGGATATGATCCAGGAGTCATCATCACCTGCGGCGAAAACGCTTATTTATTTTTTACAACCCGCCGTCGGGAACTGTTCCCCAAAGTGCCGCTGGTCTTTTGCGGACTTAATGATTTCAACAAAGACATTGCCGCCGGAGCCAATCGCCCGCTCACCGGTTCGGTCGAGCGCGGACATATCATTGACACGGTCAGGGAGGCTTGCCGCATTCACCCCGGAACTGAAGAACTGTATGTGATTTGCGACAATAAACTGCCGGTGTCCCGCACGGTGCTCAAGGAAGCGGTTAAACAACTTGCCCCGATGCGTTCCTCTCTGAAAATACATTACTGGTTCGATCAGAGTTTTGAGACATTGATAAATAACGCCGCCAATATCGGCAGGGACGGCGTCATTCTGTTACTGACCTACAATCAGGACAGTAACGGCAGAAGCCTGTCGAACGACCATGTTTTAAAAAAGCTTCGGGAAGCCACTACCGCCCCAATATATTCCATTTACCGCAATTATTCCGGCAATGGTGTTGTCGGCGGCAAGTTTCTGGACGCGTCCGTCTCCGGGCGTCTGGCGGCGGAACAGGCGATTTGTATTCTGAGCGGTGGCGACGCCAAAAATATTCCAGTAATAGATCCAGTTCCGGCATCATTGATCTTTGACTGGCGGGAATTGGAAAGATTTTCAATTCCATCAGCTTTACTTCCACCGGATAGTATTATAATCAACCAACCTGAAAATACTTCAAAATATATGCGCTGGCTGCCGATAGCCGCTTTGCTGATCCTGGTTCAATCCGGGTTCATTATCGCGCTGTTGTTTATCAGCCGCCGTCAGAGCCGCTTGCGCTATGAGCTCAGCGCATCTGAACGGCAATGGCGTTCCCTGACCGAAAATCTGCCGGATATAATCTTCCGTATAGACCGTCAAGGGCACTATCAATATATCAACGGCGCGGTGGAAAGAACCTTCAAAATCAAGGCGGAGGATCTTATCGGTAAGACCGCCCGGCAGTTGAAACTCCCTGAAGCCGAGCAATCCCGGGAAAACAATGAGGTGCTGTCAGTTTTTCGCGATGGCAAAATGCGCACCCGGGTAGATGAGCAGCGTACCTCCAACGGGATGCTGATTATGGAATCGCGCTTTGTGCCGGAGCATGACGAGGGCGGTCATATCGTCAATGTCCTGGGAATATCGCGTGATATTACAGAACAGAAGCTGGCATCGAGAGAGTTGTCTCTGCGCCAGTTTATTCTTGAAAACTCCCATGTGGGCATTCTTATTCTGCGGCATGACGGCTCGATATATTTTTCCAATCAAGCGGCGGAGCTTTTGCTGGATTATCCGCATGAACAGCTCGATGACAAGATGTT
>JAFGXT010000273.1 GCA_016936495.1 Victivallales bacterium | reverse complement strand
CCTCGCTTACAGATGGGAATATCCCTGCTCCGGCGGCGGCAAGAATAGCGGCTCCCAGGCAGGTGGCTTCACTGCAAGCGGGGACTTCCACCGGACAATCCAGCACATCCGCCTTGATCTGCAACCATAGTGCATCTTTTGCACCGCCACCCAGCGAGCGCACAGCCGAACATTTCAATCCCGCCTCTTTTAGTACATCAACATTCTGACGCAGGGTGAACGCCACCGCTTCAAATATCGCCCGGACAAAATGTCCGCGTCCGTGTCCCAGTCCGATACCGTGAAACACGCCCGTAGCGGCTGGATTAACATCCGGACAAAACGCTCCGGTAAGATGCGGCAGCATAAGCATGCCATCACAACCGGCAGGTACGGTTTCAGCCAGCCGGGACAGCTCCTGATAATTCATGTCCGGCGCCATTTCATCACGAAACCAGCGCAAAACCATTCCGGCGGTCGGAATCCACGGCATCATTATATACTGTCCCGCTAAAGCATGGCGATACAGGCCGATACGCATTTTTTCATCATATGCCGGAGCGTCCAAAGTTGCACAGACAGCCATGGCGCTACCGGTAGTTTCAGTAATCATACCGGGGGCGATATTGCCCGCGCCCACCGCCGCCGCAACCTGATCGATAGGACTTACGCATACCGCCGCGCCAGAACCGATAGCGACGTCGCTTGCAGAAGTAACGTATCCGGCGGTTTCACCGGAATATTTCAGTTCCGGCAACTGATCTTTGCGCACTCCAAGATAATCAAGCATCTCGTCCCACCAGCAACCATTGACAAGGTCGTAATAAAGCGTGGACGGATTTAACGCGTGATCGGTGGCGAAATTTCCAGTCAGGCGATAAATAATATAATCCTCGACCATGAGGAATTCAGCGGCTTCAGCAAACGTTTCCGGTTCGTGATTGCGCAGCCACAGGAGTTTGCAAGCCGTCCACGTCGGCACAATTTCCTGCTGTCCTGTAACACGATAGACTTCTTCGCGGCTGAAATCGGTAGCAATCTGTGCCGCTTCCGCCTTGGCACGGTTATCCAGCCAGACTATTGCCTTACGCAAGGGTTTGCCTTGCGCGTCAAGGACAATCAAAGTCTCCGCCTGACTGGTTACTCCGACCGCGGCGATGTCGTCCTGGCGCAATCCGGCATCATTCATAACCCCGGCAATCCCCTCGCGAACGGCGTTCCAGTAAACTTCCGGCTCCACCTCCACAAAATCAGGACAAGGCTTTTCCAAAGCGTATTCGCAAATGCGACACGCGAGTTCTCTGCCGCAAGTGTCAAATATCACGGTCTTTACCGACGTCGTTCCGACGTCTATCGCCAGAATATACCTTTTGTTAATCATTTTAATTCTTTCCTCGCCGAATACGCAATACATTAATATCCGCGCAGTTTAATCTTTCCTGAATGACTATATCGCAAGCGCCCGTCTGTGTCCATGACAAGTTCCTCCACGAGCCATCATGCTCCAGCAAGGATATGTCCTCAGGTATGCCTTCTCCGAAAGACAAGCACAATTCATCCAAATCGTCAAGACTGAGATTAAACAGCGCCAGAAGTTCTCCTCCGCCCGCATCTTCATCCAATTTGCCGTTGATGGCATAAACATCAATATCCGTTTTCATTACCGGAGGCAGCGGAGCATTATTAAGCCACTCCAGTACGCCATATAACTGTACCCGGCGGTTTTCATCATAAAAAGCGGTATGCCCCAAAGCCGCGGCATAAACCGCCACGCGTCCCCCGGCGGTATTACGGAACAGGGTCAATCCTGGACAAAGCTCCCATTCATCCACCGATCTTACAAAAGGAACAAGGAACAAAGAAGACAATACTTCCGCACCTTCAAACGGGATAAGCTTCACCGCGCTGGCGGCGGACAACGCCGCAATATTGATTTTTTTACCGGCTGCGGAAGCGTTCAGCGGATGACTGTTGATTTTCTCAAAGGAACACTTCCACTTTTCAGGGGCTTCGGCTTTGACGCCCAGAAGTTCCCCCATGCCGCGCTGACAAAATTTTAACGCCGCCGAACCGTCCAGCAACAAAGCCCCGGAGGCAAAAGCGCGAAGTTGTGCATCGGTGAAATAATCGCATTCAGCTCCGGTAAGCATAACAGTATCTCCCGGTGCCGGAGTTCCCACCCTGACTGGAATCCCTATGCGCGCCAGAAGCAGACATGCCCAGTTGTCAGAACGCATATTATTTGAAGATGAAGGAATCTGCGCTTCTTCCGTGATAAGCGGGGTCACTGCGCCTCTACGGTGCGTATGAGGCGTCAGGCGACATACTTCCTGATAAGCGGCAATGTGAGTCTTGAGCATACGTCGGTAGGCGGCTCCACTTTCCGGCTGATATTCGCCCAGACGTGTAATCCACAGTTTCAGTCCGGTACAACCGCTGAGAAGTGAAAACATTATTTGATAATTAAGTTGCTTTGCCGAGGTATAATGACGGTTCTGAGGATAGGTGTCCGACTCCGCGAGAAGTTCAGGCATATAACTGAACGCTTCCAGTTGAGCGGCAGTCCAATATATTTTTCCAAGTGCACTCAAAGGATTATGTTGCCAATACATCGCGTTACCAATACGTACAAAAGGAGGATTGTCTCCCGCTAGAATACGCTCAATGCCGTGCGCGAACTGAAGTTCCGTCCCGCCTGCGTCGCATACGCAATAACCACAACTTATCAAGGGATCCGCCGCATCGATAGCCGCACGCATATCCCGAGCCATGCCCAGCAAGCTTTCCATGCGAACATTATCCCATTGTTCGCGTAAATGTGTATCATGTTCGATGGCGGCAAACAGTTCCTCGCGTTCGAAACGTTTTCCGATTTGCTTTGCCAATGCCTCAAGATGAAGCTCACAGAAGCATCCTTCCGCGCCGTAGTTCGCCAAACGAAAATCATCGTCAATCAGCATAAACGCAGGTTTCATTTCGGCGATAATGCCGATGGCTTCACGTACATATGCACGCACTCCGGGATCAGCCGGACACATCGACGCGGTGGTCATTCCTTTGGCATTGACGCTACGAGTAAACGGCGCGTCGCTGGCGGTGCCATGCCCGAGCGTACTCTGAATAAGAATGCCGATGCGCAGACCGCTATCAGTCAGTAGCGGTATAATTTCGTTCAGCAGTTCGCGGAAACGTTTCGCTTTGTCCTGATTGATTTCAGCGGTATCAAGAACCAGAGGCACCATGAACGCCACATCGGTTACGCCGCATTCTTTATGAAGATATTTGAGATCATCTGCCATTTCCCGCATGTGCCCAGGCAGTAACGGACAGATATTGACAATCCGGAGTTCCGAATTAACGCTAGGCATAATATAACCTCATGAAAATAAAGAATTAATAGTTTTTACCGTTTCGTCAACCAGCAGTGTACCGCCGTCCGAGCCGACTTTGCCGTTGATTATCAAAGCGCCGTAACCGCCAAGCTGTTCGGCATGTGATGACGGCAGATAGCCATCGTAGCCGTTGGCGATCTGAATTACAAAAGTCTGTTCCGCCCGGCTTCTGGCTTTGATGCGTTGTCCGAATTCAAGGAATAATTCAAAGGGATTGGTGGCAAAGACCGCTCCTCCCAGTCGTAGCACCTGCAAATCCACCGTCAGATAAGGTTCTTTATCCTGAAGCTCATAACGTTTTACAACCGCTTCGCGATTGCGTATTTCTACAAAATGACGTTTTTTATCGTCATAAGGGCCGGGGCGTCCGGGAATAAGTTCATTAGCATGGATTTCATCACAGAATTCACGATAGGCGTCGGCAGATGACTGTTTGGCTTCCAGTGCTTCCATCTCGCGTTTTGCACGGATATATTCACTGTATGAAGCCCGACGCATCGGCAACAATATTTCTTTAGCGCTATGCTTGAGTTCCGGGGTATAGTCAAATTGTCCGGCAACCTTCGGCAATGCCCGTTTGAATGCCTCCAGTAATCTGTTACTGATGACTTCCACGCCCTCCTCGTTCCAGAAGTTGACTTCGCTCCGATAATTGCGGCTTAAATCCCGCGGCGCCTGGCACCCGGCGGCACTGATCTGCGGAATCAACTTGAAATCAGCGCCAAATTCCTTTTGCAGTTTTTCACGCAAAGCCCCCATGAAGTCAGAAGATATTTTATATGTGGCTTCCATCACCTGCGACGGACACGCCACGTTTACCACCGCCCCAACCGGACGCTGTTTCATATCGGCAAAAAACATAATATCCACGCCGGAATCCTCGCCGCCTTCCATGCCGGAAAAATCTTCGCGTCCGGTATCGCCATACATTTCAGCGGTATTGTCGGCATACACCACGCGGCGGCAATGTCCGACACGCGCGTAATCAAGCGCGTACGCAACACCGCATTCCTGAAGTTTTTCCGCCGCCTGACGCGCCGCCTGAAGTATCTTTTCTTTCAGCATCGTGCGATATTCTTCAAAGCTGACAGCGTCGGGGCAGGTTTTCCACCAGTTGCGGAAAACTTTAAGCGGAGGGGCATTATGAGTGTGAATCGCATTGATTATAATTCTTTCCGGACTCAGTCCGCTTACCGTTCCGGCAAGGGATTGCTGAAGCTCTTTCACAAAATCATAAGGAATACCCGCATGGTCTATCGCCGCCATAAGCGACAAGTCTTCGCCTTTTTGCAAGAGCAGCACCGTGGCTTTCAAGCGAGAATGAATACCTTTCGCCACACGCTGATAATATTGTCCGCACAATTCAACCGTCCGACCATCGGGTGTTATATCCACCTCGCTCCAGCCGGCATAAAGCTTGCCGCTCATATTTTCACCCATTTACCTTCTTTTGAAGATTGTTTTACTTTATCCATAAGTTTTTGGATGTAAACGCCTTGAGTCAGCCCAGGATTACCGGACACGCCACGATGTACACAATCGAGGAAATTATAAAGACATTGCATATGCCCGCGCAACCAGCCAATCGCCATTTTTCCCCCGGGAAATCCGGCGGGCTTGTCATAACGCTGTCCGGTATCAATGGCAGTCCAGCCGCGTACGCCACCCACCGGAGCCCCGGCGGCGGAAACGTCATAAAATTCCAGATGGTGCGGATCCATGCCGTTAAAACGCAACGCGCCTTTTGAACCATGTATTTCAAACCGCATTTCATCTTCGACGCCGGTGGCTATTTTTGAAGCTGAAATATATCCGGGAGCTCCATTTTTCATTTTAACCAACAACATTACATTATCCTCAGCATCCACTTTCACAGTCTTTCCTGAATCCTCATCGGAGGGGCGTTCAGGATAAGCTATGTGAGTTAACGCATTGACAGCCTCATAGTCTCCGAGCAAGAAATGTGTCAAATCCAGAACATGACTGCCAAGATCGGCGATGACGCCTCCCCCGGCTTGTGCCGAGAGCTTCCATTTCAACGGAGCCTTTGGATCGGCGCTGCCGGAATGCAGATAACTGGCGCGAAACTCAAGTATTTGCCCGATGCGTCCTTCATCAATCAACTGCTTCGCGCGAATAGTCGCCGGGAAAAAGCGATTCTGCAAGGTCATCTGGGCGGTGCCGTGATAAGATTTGAGCGCCTCGCTTATCTCATCGGCTTCGGCGGCGTCGACAACAAGGGGCTTATCGCAGTAAATATGCTTGCCGTTGGCGATTGCCGACAGCAGAGCTTCCCTATGCAGATTATTCGGCGTACAGATGTGTACAATATCTATCTCCGGGTTTTCAGTAATTTGTCTAAAATCCGTTACCGCGTGAGCGGCTCCGACCTGTTCCGCGCCCTTCTGCGCTGATTCTATACGCGAGGTACATACATGGGTTATTTTTGTGCGGAACTCCTGCTGATCGAAAAACAAGGGTAAATTGACATGCCCGTAGGCATGAACCTTGCCGATAAAGCCGAAACCGACAAATCCGATGCGATATGTTTTCATTATCCTAACAATTCCTTTTCTGTTTCCGCGATAGCTTCCTCAATCATATCCATACCGCGCATCGCCACATCGTCCGGCATGACGATCGGCGGGCTCATGCGCAGGATATGTCCTGCCGGAATCCACGCCAACCCTTTGGCAAAGGCTTTCTGATAAACCATTTTTCCGGCGGCGTCAAAAGGTTCCTTGGTGGCTTTGTCTTTTACCAGT
>JAFGXT010000272.1 GCA_016936495.1 Victivallales bacterium | reverse complement strand
GGAAGATTGTATTCTATAAAAAAATGGATTTTTTCAGGAAAAACAAAGTTTCTGTGCTGAGCCCGGCCAGGTTAGCCGGGAACACTGCCATGTTGTCCGCTTTCCGCGTCTGAGATATGCCGGGGGAAGAGGAACGTTACGCTTGCGCATTAATCGTGTTGACATGAAGATTTTGTCTTTGCCGGGCGATAACTGTATATATTCTGTTTTCAAAATAAAGATAGAAGCATAGTAAAATATTATATTAAGGAATTCATTAAGTTATGACAAAGAAAAAGATTAAAGGAAGTGAATTAACCATACAGTGTCTGGAAAGACTGGGTACTGAATTGATGTTCGCCTATCCCGGCGGATTTTCTATGGAACTGCATCAGGCATTGCAGAAATCTCCTATCCGGGTAATCCTGCCGCGCCATGAACAGGGCGGCGCTTTTGCCGCGGGCGGCTATGCCAGAGCTACCGGAAAAGTAGGCGTCTGTATGGCGACTAGTGGCCCCGGAGCCACCAATCTCATCTCCGGTATTGCCGATGCGTATATGGATTCGATTCCGACGGTTTTCATCACCGGTCAGGTTCCCACGCATATGATCGGTAAAAACGTATTTCAGGAGACTGATATCATCGGCGTTACCCGTCCGATAGTAAAACACAGTTATCTTATACTTAGTGCTGCGGAGATCCCGCAGGTCATGGCGGAAGCATTTCATATTGCGACGTCAGGACGACCGGGGCCGGTCGTAGTTGATATTCCTAAAAACGTTCAGCAGGAAATGATCGACGCCGACTTCAGTGGTATGGACAACATCAAGCTTGACGTTTATGAAGAATCTATTCAAGTAAAACCGCAGGAGTCTGACATTGAGCGTATCCGCGCGGCTATAGCCGAAGCGAAACGTCCCTGTCTTTATGTTGGTGGCGGGATTATTTCCGCAGAAGCCAGCAAGGAATTGTTGCAGTTCGCGGAATCTTTTAATATTCCGGTAACCACTACGCTGATGGGAATCGGCGCGTTTCCTGACAGGCATCCGCTGTCACTGAAATGGCTGGGAATGCATGGCACTTATTACGCCAATTACGCTGCCAACGAATGTGATCTGCTGCTGGCATTCGGCACTAGGTTCGATGATCGTGTGACCGGACCGGTCGCAACATTCGCGGCTGGTGCGAAAATCGTTCATGTTGATATTGACCTCACCGAGATCAATAAAAACAAAGTAGCGGACATCGGCATCGTTGCCAATATCAAAGACGTTCTGACCGAGCTCAACAAAGAGCCGCTATATAAGGATTACGCTGAATGGCATGCCATGATAAGGCAGTGGAAAGAAGAGCATCCGCTGACTTACTGCAAGAACACTGAAACTATTCAACCTCAATATGTGGTTGAACGCTTATCCGCGCTTACCAATGGCAAGGCGGTAATTGTTCCCGGCGTCGGACAGCATCAGATGTTTGCCGCTCAGTTCTATGACTACAGCGAGCCCCGGCAGTTGCTTACTTCCGGCGGTCTTGGTGCGATGGGCTTTGGTCTGCCCGCCGCGATGGGCGCAAAACTGGCATGTCCGGAAAAAATCATCGTCAATATCGACGGTGACGGTAGTTTTCAGATGAATATTCAGGAATTAGGCACCTTGCATACCGAGGATATCGGCGTCAAGATGATTATTCTGAACAATCAGCATCTGGGTATGGTTGCCCAGTGGGAAGACCGTTTTTACGGCAGCGTTCGCGGTAATACCGTTTTGGGCAGTACCAGAACGGAAAGACCGTATCCTGATTTTGTAACCATCGCCAAGGGGTTTATGATTCCAGGACGCGAGGTTTACAGGCGTGAGGATGTAGACGCCGCGATTGAGGAGATGCTCAATACTGACGGTCCGTTCATTCTTGATGTTCACACCGGATACGCCGAACACGTGTTGCCGATGATCAAACCGGGCGGTACTTACAAGGATATGATAACCGAATAATTCGGGAACGACAGTTCTTTACCGCGGCGGCTCCATTTATTGTACGGAGCCGCCGTTTAGATTTCAACAGACAGGAGCAGTACGTTAGCATGGCGCCCAAAAAACAACTCAATCCCTTATCGCCGGAATTTGTGCATGATTTTCTTGCACATGCCGAGGCGTCTAATCTTAAACGTACTTTGCGCCGCATGACGCCGTTGTCGCCGAGAAAGGTCATATGCGACGGCAGGAAGTGCCTTAATTTCTCTTCCAATGATTATATGGGATTGACTTTTCATCCGGCGCTCAAAGAGACCGCGATAGAATGGATCGGCAGATACGGCTCCGGTTCCGGTGCTTCGCGTCTGGTGTCCGGTACCATTGACGCCTATCTTGAATTGGAGCATGAGATTGCCGAATGGAAACATTCTGAGGCGGCGATAGTCCTGGGTTCCGGCTATATGGCGAATGTGGGACTTATCCCGGCGCTTGCCGACCGCAAAGCGGTTATATTTGCTGACAAACTCAATCACGCCAGCCTCAATGCCGGATGTCAGCTTTCCGGAGCCAGATTTATCCGCTATCAGCATAATGATATGGAACATCTGCGTAAAATGATTGCATTAAACGCGGACAATCCGGTGAAGATCATCATCAGCGACACGGTGTTCAGTATGGACGGTGATATAGCTGACCCGGAAGCGCTGGCGCGCATAGCTCATGACAATGACTGCTTATTGTATTTGGACGACGCCCACGCCACCGGGGTTTTCGGCGAACACGGTTCTGGTCTGGCGGAAAGCTCTTCCGCGCATATAATCATGTCCACATTCAGCAAGGGCATGGGGGCTTATGGTGCTTGTGCCGTGTGTTCTGACGAGATGAAAAATTATCTTATAAACCGTTGCGGGTCTTTTATATACAGTACAGCTTTGCCTCCTGGTGTTTGCGGTTCGCTTTATGCCGCGGTGAAACTGATGCGCACGGAGGAGATGGCGGAAGCCCGGCGACGACTGCTTGCCAATGTAGATGTATTCCGCAATGCCATGCACGCCGCCGGACTTGATACCGGCGGTAGTTCCACCCAGATTGTGCCGGTGATAATTGGAAGTGCCGACAAAGCGTTGAGAATATCATCGCGCTTGTTTAACGATGGCATTTTGGCGGTGGCGATACGCCCCCCGACCGTACCGGTCGGGAAAGCGCGGATAAGAATATCGCTTAACGCCTGCCATACCACCGAAGATATAGCATTTCTTATCGAAAAACTTATCGCGGCGGTACGGGCGGAGGACTGACGCAGGCTTAAATTCCGGTTCAGAGTTTAGCTGTACACTCTTCCCATAACCTCGCCATGGCGATGAGCGGATTGTGTCCAAGATAATCTTTACATAGCTGATTATGATGTATTTTATTTATATAATATCCATCATTGAGCCAGAGTAAAAAAACCTGGACCTAACAGTCACCTTTTTTCACATTTATCACTTTGATAATTGTGAGGAACTCCAAGTGAAACTATTTATTGAAATAGCGAACCTCTGCGCTGATTGTAACTTCCTGACCTTCTGTTACTGTAATATATCGAAATGCAACACAATCGTGCCATACTTTCACGGTGTCATTCTTTCCGTTTTTTATTAAAGTTTCGCTTGAAGCAAGGTGCCAACCTTTCTTGCCCTGTCGATCAGTTTCAGAGAAGCCATGTATGTCGGGAGTGCAACCGGTAATCGACAAGTTTTTATATTCAACCCATGTCGGATATATTTTTTTATTGCCATCAAAAGCCTGATTGCTTCTAATCCATATAATGACTTTGCCACTTGTCGCGGGAATGAACGAGAATTTAACCGGAATCCAAGGCGCTTCATTCTCCACTTTTGGGTGATATAGTCGCAAATAAAATGCCTTGTTTTCGCCCATCCATACTGGGTTTTCCAAACGTCCTTTACCTGATATTACTCCAGGCATAATGGCGATTTTTGAATTGGTTCCATCAATGTCAATACATGGTTCGTGAGGAATCAAGTTACCGGCGTACAGACCAAAACTCACAGTGGATAGGCATAGAACTAAAAAGCGTTTCAACATTTTTTTTTCTCCTGTTTAAATGATTTTAATATTAAAAGGAACTATGCTCCACCGCATAGCTCCAGATACTATTACTTATTTTCCAAAGAACCTACTAGTTTGAAGCGTCCCCACAAGTTACAATTTTCATAGTTATTCGCCGCACCTAGCCAAACCATTTGTGATTTACGCTTTGAAGTTGCGTCGTCTCTATCATCAACCGCAATATCAAAACCGATTTCACTGCCTTTTTCAAGCTAAGACCATTGTTATTGGGAGTTATTTTCCCTTGCAATTGATATCCCTTGGCGGTTTTTCTGCCAAAAAAGAACACAGAAGCATTATTGCCTCCGTTAGGATAACTGACGCGACACATTGAGAATTTATCCGTTAGCGCTGGAACGATGAAAATTTGTTCAGTATTCTTCCTGCTGGCGGAGACATCACTCAATTTGCGAAAATCTACAAATAATTCTATATTGTCATAATCAAAAAATAGTTTTTCATTTTTTGGTGTTGAAATGATAGCATTATCTGTGACATCAATAAAAATATAAATACCATCGGGACGCCATCCGGCTTTCAGTTCAACACTCAAATCGCGGGAGCCTTTCCAGCCATCCTTTGCGTCAGGAAACATTGGATTTGGTTTGCCGATTACAACATGATTTACAGTAGTTAAACTTGTTGAAAGCAGGTTCGACTTTCCTGACAATCCGTCTCGTAAAAGATTGACAGGTTTTTCAATTTTTGGCAGTTCAAGTAGATTGCCTTCGCAATGAAGTTTTTCCCGCAGTTTCATTTTCATAGTATGTCCATCTGACAGCTCCACGTTAAAAATATAGTCTCCTCTTTCTGTATTTTGCGGAACTTCTATGTTTATCTCCATCGTCCTGGATTCTGAGGGCTGGAGCTGAAATTCTCCTGGAGCTTTCACGTTCCAGTCTCCTGAACCGGAAATATTCAAATTGAACATTTTTTCCTTCAGAAAAGGATTTAGTATGATAGCCTTACCTTTAGCGGCTTTACCGGGAATAAGCTTTTCAGGCCATTCCACCTGTATATTTTGAACTACTGCAAAATCATCAGGAATATTCAACAGATAAACAGGTGCGTCTCCAATATTTAAAGTTAACAGTCCATTGACGGGTTTTATCCTTGAGTCATTGCCAAGATAATCAAGTATACTCAAAGGGATAGAGCTCTTTACCAGAATGTCCGTTGTATTATTAGCAAAAAATACTGCATTTTTTTGCCCGTTCGTAAGTTCAATTATTGCCCCGACTGAGTCAGGGATGCCTAACGGCAAGCGGCGTATGGACTTATAATTATTAAGCACCTTGGTCAAAGCTGCGAAAGCAACTCCTTTGTTATTGGGAACTTCGAGCCAACCGCTGCCATGAAAAAAGAATTTATCCAGACCACCCAGCAATTGAGTGAATACGGACTGAATTTCCCATTTCGCACTTTGTTCTTCCTGAACTGTAATGGTCACTCCGTCATAATATTCCTTGCCGTGCCTTTTCTTGAATTCATCCATACTGAGGGGCATTTGTCCGTGTTTGCGTTTTTCGATCATAAAACCAGTTTCGGTTCCCCATACGGGAATATTTTTTCCGGCGGCATCAGACATTTCTTTTTTTGCAATAGCAATTTCATTACGTTTTGCCCAGTCGATCGGATTGGTATAATTATAATCATGCACAGAAAGTATCTGCATATATGGAGCAATTCCATTTTCAATCAGACTTCTATCCCAGTCTACATACCCAGGACACCCGACACCGGCAACTACCACAGCCAAAGGGTCGACTTCTTCTTGGACCTTGCGCATTACTTTAAGCATATTAACATACTGTTTCGGGGTTCCGAAAAAGATGGAGCCGGGTTCGTTCCAAAGCTCATATCCCTGGATTCTTCCTTCGTAACGCTTAAACAGGGCACGTAAAAAAGTCTCAAACACCTTGTCGTTTTTTGCCGCAGCGGTAAAAATTAGTTTTGTAGAATGAATTTGCGCAAAGGCAGGACTCTCCCCGCCATACTGCATCAGGCGCCTCATGCGTTCCTGATGATCCGGAGCACTACTGGCCCATTCAGGAGGGCCGAAAACACACAACAGGATTTTGTGTCCATCTCTTTCCGCCTGTTCCACAAGATGATCAAGAAAATCCCAGTAGTATTTGCCGGGGCTGGGATTCATTTCCGCCCAATGGCAAGATGAGTCCCATAAGCGAATCCATTTGTAGCCTATGCCAGGACCATAACCATGACGGTAGTGCATATGTTGCCCGTTATGACCGCAAATCGGGTAGTTATCCGACAACTCACGTGGAGACGGAACTTCTACTGTTACTCCAAAATCTTTTCTTCTGGAATACACAGTTTCTCCTTGTTTGTTTTTGACATGCACTTCTATGCCATATACGCCGCAACGTTTCAATTCGGTATTGAAATGATATTTTTTTAGAGATGCAGAAGAATTAATCCGGCAATTCTCCTTAAATATTTCGCGTCCGGTAAATGCTTCAAAAACTCTGACAAAACAATTATACGCTTCCGGTTTGCCGCCGGGAATTGATAATTCCATATCTAGTGATCCGGTAGGACGATAGAACCATTCGCCAATGTCAGCGGCAAAAACAATATTTTCATTCTGATATTTTTGTTTGGAGTCACGTGATATTTTTGCATCAAAATTACTATCGCATGGCATATAAAAAGTTATATCATCGGAATTGGCAGGTTCCTGTCCTTTGTACAGTTTTTCAACTTCCTTGGCGTCAAGCGCACGATTGAATATCCGCACCTCGTCTATCCCCCCTTGAAACTGACAACTTCCGTGCATATTAGCCCCAATATATACTCTAGGTGCCAGTTCCAATTCAAGATCGGCAGGGAGAGTATTACTGCCAACAAGCTTGCCGTCCAGATACATCGTCAACACCCGGTTTTCCCATGTAACAACCAATTGATACCAGCGTTTTGAATTAATAAAAGAACCGGGAATTGCAACGTTTC
>JAFGXT010000271.1 GCA_016936495.1 Victivallales bacterium | reverse complement strand
GCAAGTCGAAACATCCATTGAAAACAACCGTCCCGACATATTCGATCAAATGGTCGGCAAAGAACTCCGCGGCTGTCATTTGCACAGTCGGCAGCGGACGAATGAGCCGATCAGAACCCAACGCAAAACTTAACTTTCTAGCATCTTTTAAATATCATAGTATAGTAAAACACATTTTAAATAATTTGCTTGCCGGGTTAATAAATGAGCAGTATTTGGATTTAATGCTTTGTTTTGTATCGAAAATTCTGTGGAGAAGCTCCTGTTTTTCGTTTAAAAATCTGCGAAAAGTAAAGAGCATTTTCAAAACCACAAAGGCTGGCAATTTCTTTTGCCCGCATATTAGAGTTACATAAATAATATTTTGCGGCATCTATGCGTATCTTTAATAGACATTGGGTCGGAGTTTCATCAAAATATTCTTTCCATTTTCTATAGAAAGTCCTTCTTCCAAGTCCAAATTTGTATGAAAGTTCATCAAAATTAATCTTTTCATGATAATTAAGATCGATAAATCCAGCAATTCGGTACAATTTTAATTCGATGGGATTATCCTTTTCTGTCTGATCGGCTGAATACGTTGCCTCAAGTTGAAGCATTTTTGCCATCAAATCGACCCGATCCGCCATGCCCGGCTCCTCTATATGCTCCAAAGCATGGTAAAGCATTTCCAGGCACTTGTTAAATGTGTCTGTGATCTGGAAGATGCGCTCGCTCGGATATGGAGGTGTAAAATCATCAGGAAGATAAGAAAAATACAGCTCATCATGGCTGACCCCCCTGATGCTGTCAAACTGGGTTCCGGCCAGAGAAACACCATATATCTGAAAATTAGGAAATCTTAGTCTGGTACGGTATCTAGCTTCGCCATTCACCATACGAATAGCGGTTCCGGTTTTTCTGGTAACAGAAAAGCACACATAATTATGATCAATAACCGAATTTTTAAATACTGCGATATGCTTGGGAAGCCAGGCAACATTGTATACTTTAGCATTGTCTTCAAAGATTCTTGGATAACCATAAATAACTTTTATACCCTTTTTCATTCAGTCTCCTTTTTGGCACAATTGCACATGGTTTTATGTTTAAATGCTATTGCAAATTATTTTTTCATATGGTACTATTAATAATATAAGTTACAATATCAAGAAAAACAATTGCAGGAAATTTAAGATGAAACAGTTAATTGCTGATTTTTCAAAATCTACAGGAAAAATTCGTAAAAAACTTCATTGTAGCGGATATGCACCCGCAATATCCACACAGAATATCAGAAACTTTAACAACGAGTTCAAGGATCTGAAAATGACGTCAACTCGAACACATGATATGGCATTGCAAAATTCCGGGCAGCGGGTAGTAGATACACATTTTATATTTCCGCTAATGCATCTTGACCCAAAAGATCCGCGTAATTATTTTTTCAAAGCAACCGACATCTTATTAAACAACATAATGAAATCCGGCTCAGAGGTTTTTTATCGTCTCGGAACCAGCATTGAACATTCATTGCCGGAAAATCACATCAACACTATTCCTCCGGACAATTTCGAAAAATATGCCGAGGTACTAGCCGGCATAATACGTCATTACAATCATGGTTGGGCAGAAGGATACCATCTGGGAATAAAATATTGGGAAATATGGAATGAGCCGAATCTTCCAGGCGGACGCATGTGGGCCGGAGACTTGAAGCTATTCCATAGATTTTATGGAATTGTCTCAAAACGCCTTAAACAGGAATTTCCTGAAATAATGGTTGGCGGCCCATCTTTTTGCGATGCGGGGGAGGAATGCCTGCGCAATTTTTTCTCTTACTGCCGGGAAGAGCAGGCACCATTGGATTTCATATCCTGGCACTGTTACGGTGATAATCCTTCCAAGATACTCGGTCAACCGGGAGCAGTCAGGAAACTGGCAGATGAATATGGTTTTACCGCAACGGAAACCATTCTCAATGAATGGCATTATCTGGTATCATGGAATGGCTTATCTGCAAATATAACCGAAGAGTCATTCAGGAACCGCCTAGAAGGAGTACGAGGATTATACGGAATTGATTCAGCAGCCTATAACGTTCTGGTATTTATCGGATTTCATGATACTCCGCTGGACGCATCCTTTTATTATGGATTTGGAGATGGCTACTGGGGTATTACCAATATCTACAAAGGGTTAAGCAAAAATTACTATTCACTTTTGGCTATAGGGGAATTTATTGACACTTATTCTGACAGAGTGGAAGTTTCCAGTGATACATCGGTCTGGGTCATAGCAGCAAAAAATAAACAGGGAGAATGTGCTGTACTCGTCAGTAACTACAGAGATGCTGACATATCTATCGAACTAAAAATCTCCGGTTGCAATGTCAACAATCTAAAAGTACTCCGCCTAGATCAGAAGGATAACCTCTGTGAGATACCCGCTTCATTTGAGAATGGAATAGTGAAGTTGGAAAAATCCGCACCGGAGTCAGCTGTTTTTCTAGTTACATTTACGGAATGATATAAAAATATTTTAAATCTGGGGGAGAAAGTAGGAGGAAATCACACTAAAAACAAATGGGGTATCTTGTTGACGATTGCAAATATTCCCATAGTGGCATAAAATATGGCAATTTAAGTTGATAGATTTTTATATAATTAATGTCAAACCGAAAAAAGAAACAGGTACAAAAAAACGGTGATAATAAAACATTTAACATATTTTGCGGAACGTATTCACTTATTTAAAAAGGAGATTGCAGCATGTATAATTATTACTCTGGACGCAAGCAAGTATTACATGATGAACTACACAGAGAAAACAGTACAAAGAAAAATTGTACCATCCCTTTGCATTGTAGAATAAGATACGCTGAAAAGTTGCTGAAAGTTAATAGTTTCACTCTCATTGAACTCCTCGTGGTTATTTCTATTATTGCAATTTTGGCAAGTCTGTTGCTTCCGGCTTTAAACAATGCTCGCGACAAAGCGCGAGCAATAGAATGCAAAAATAATCTCAAGACACAAGGGCTGGGCTTCATGCAATATACTACTGATTATAACGATTACATACCGTATCCAATTGCTCCAGGAACTCCATTGGATAATGGAATATATGGTGGAGGTGGGGTCTGGAACAATCGTGGATGGGCAGCGCATATCTCCGTTTATTTTGTAGGAGGATATAAAGATCCACACGATTGGCCAAGTTCATATAAACCATTCAGTAAATGGAATATGTTTTTGTGCAGTTCAGATACAAAAAAACAAATAGTAAGTGGAGGCGATCCGAGACCGCGACTTTCTTACTCAATGCCTATCTCCTTGGTTCGCAGTACAGTATATTATGGAATAAAAACTCATGATTCATATCTAAGGAAAAATACTTCCAGTATAATAACAATAATTGAACATAACGAAAAAAAATACAATTATTCGGGAAGTTGGATTGGGATCACCGGAGGCGGAGCCTTATCTTATATGATAGGAACATCAAGAAACGAAGGTTATCGACATCATGCAAAAACCAATATGCTTTTACTCGATGGCCATGTTGATGCAGCCAGACAAGTTCAGCTAGACTCCAGCGGAGTCAACTATAGCGCAAGATCAAAACTTCAGGTCGAGCTATAGTATCACCATAATATAACTTGATGTAAAACCATAATACACAGTATTTCACATCAATAAACAACTAATATAACATAGGAATATTAATATTTTATGAATATAAACAAACGACAAATCAGTAAACCCCAAAAAATTTCAAATTTAAATATTTGCAACAAATTTGGAACAAAATTTGCTTTCGTCCTCATCTTTGCATTATTTTGTTTTAGTCTGAATGCCGAGTATAAAAATGAGAAACTTCTGTACGCTAATGATTTTAACTCAATAGAAAGTCTATCTGATTGGGGGAAACATCCACAGAAATATTACCGTCCGCATGCCGGTAATGATAATTCAGGAGCCTTGTATTTTCGTATTGACAAAAAACAAAAACAACCGGCGGATCAATTGATTTCCATATCTTTAAATAATAAAAATATATACGGGTTGATACAAATTGAAGCAGTTCTGCGGGGGAAAGATATTGTCAGAGGGGCGGAAACATATTACGGACCCAAAGTAATGTTGGTGTATAGAAAAAACGGTAAGACCTATTATCCAGACATCCCTTATAGATTTGGGACTTATGATTGGGTAAAAATCCGCAGGGTTGTTAAAATTCCTAAAAACAGTGAAAATATGATATTGGTTCTGGGAATGCAAGGAATATCTGGAGAACTATGGATTGATAATGTGACAATCTACAATTGCGTTGAAGATCAAAGCTTGAAAAACGTTCCACCGCCAGTAAACCCCGAAGCGGACAAAATACCACGCGGAAACTTTAAAGGGACTGAATACCGCGGCGTGATGAGTGGCTCTGACTTAAGTCCAGAAGCATTTAAAACCCTTTCCGAATGGAATGTGAATCTAGTCCGCTATCAGCTTAGACCCGGACTCAATATCAAACCTAAGGCGGATATTTCAACTCCTGAACGATATCTTGCCTGGATTGATGCGGAAATCAAACGTCTTGATGAACTTATGCCGCTTTTCCAAAAGCATGGAATCAAAGTGGTTATTGACCTCCATGTGGGACCTGGAACTAAAATGTCGCAAGTGTTAAGTAATGTTCTGGTAGATGGAGAAACCAATCTGGATACCTTGGATGCAACCTGGCGAAAACTGGCAGCTCATTACAAAGGAAATCCTAATATTTACGGCTATGATCTGTTAAACGAACCCAAGACGGATAATTACATGAAAGGCGTCGCCAATCCGTGGCAGTTGATTTCTGAACGCTTGGTTAAAGTAATTCGCGCCATTGATTCGGACACTCCAATTATAACCGAACCTAATTTCCGGTTTGCAAAACCGATTGCCGATAAGAATATCATTTATAGTCCACACTTTTATTCTCCTATAAGTTATACACATCAGGGTGTAATGAGCCGTCAGGTAAAATGGTCATATCCAGGATATATTGATGGAGTATACTGGGATAAGAATCAACTTCGCGTCTCATTGCGGAGCGTTATCGAATTTCAACGGCGTACTCAATGCCGGATTTATCTTGGTGAATTTGGCGTGGCCAATTGGGCAGCCGGAGGAGATCAGTACCTTAAGGATGCGATTGAGTTGTTTGAAGAATATGGCTGGGATTGGACTTATCACGCTTTCCGGGAATGGCCACCGTGGAGTTTAGAGCATGAAGGGATAGAGTTTCATAAAACGGTTCCTTCGTCTGATAACGCTCGAAAGCGAGTAGTATTAGAAGCATTTACAAAAAACAAAAGAAATCAGTAATTTGCGATATCTCTAAGATTCCGGTGGTAGCTGACGCCACCGGAACCGATCAGAACTTGAAAGGATATTATCACTATGAGTCATCTTTGTTTTCATAAAACTTTGCGTTCATTTCCCTCCGGCTCAATACCGGAAGTTATTATTGACTCACATCCTGAATTTGCAGAACTTTACCGTATTGCTTGGTCTCTTGCATGGGATCATGTTAACGAAACTGATGTACTGCCGTATTCTCCATATCTTTCCGAAGGATGCAATGTAAATCGAGTTTGGATCTGGGACAGCTGCCTCATGGGTATGTTTTGCCGATATGCGTTGGACGTATTCCCTGGACGCGAAACTCTGGATAACCTTTATGCCTTGCTCCAAAATAAACAGGAAATGCCGATACAGATTCATCATTGGGACAATCCGCCGCTTTTTGCATGGACAGAATGGCAGTATTATCAAATAAGCGCAGATAAAAAGCGTCTTACAAAAGTTTTGCCCCATATCATTCGCCATTATGATTTCCTTGAAAACGTCGAACCCGCAGAGCATCGCAATATGTCTCCATGCATCACATGGCACCGGGAAAAAGAAGGATACCGTTGGAGCGGCTGTCCTTCTGGAATGGACAATACACCTCGCGGACGCGGAGACTATGCGTCAATTTACTGGGTCGACGCACTTGCTCAGCAGGCGCTTTCAGCATACTGGCTCATCAATATATCCCGGGAACTAGGGGAAACCGAGGTTCAACAGCATTTTGAATCTGAATATTTAGAGAAAAAAGAACTTCTCGTGTCATATTGGGATGAGGAAAGCGGAGCATTCATAGATCGCTATCGCGACGGTAGCGGCTTTTGCAGGGTATTGACACCGGCATCGTTTTGGCCGCTTCTCGCAAAATGCGCAACAAAGGAACAGGCAATATGTCAGATTAAATTATTAAGAGATCCTTATAAGCTAGGAGGCGAAATTCCTTTTCCAAGTGTTTCCCGCGATGATCCGGATTTCAACTCCTATGGCCTCTACTGGCGAGGAGGGGTTTGGTTGCCTATGGCATATATGAGCATTAAATCACTCGAAAAATATAAAGAATTTGAATTTGCCTCAAAACTCTCAATAAATTTACTTGAAAAAATGGTCAAATGTTATAAAGAATATTCTCCGCACACTATCTGGGAATGTTATTCGCCCACGGAATCGAAACCCGCATCAAGCTCGCGCAAACCGATATGCCGGGCGGATTTTTGCGGATGGTCTGCCCTAGGACCAATTTCATTACTGGTTGAAAATATTATTGGTATTCATACAATTTCTGCCAAAAATCAGTTTATTGAATGGATACCGGGCACCACCGGTCGTATTGGAATACGCAATCTCAGACTTGGAAACAATCGGATTAATCTGATCGCCGAAGATGATATTATCGAAATCAATTGTAATAAACCGGTAAAAATTCGTTTTAAAGATATGGAATTTGCGTGCCCGAGCGGGAGGTCGATTATAAACCATAAACAAAAGCGTAAGGCAACTTACTGAATCCGTAAAGAACAGGATAGCTTTAACAAAAATTAGAGATAATTGTTGGTGCTTTTTTATATTAAGACATCACAAACCTTTAAACAAATCAAGCAAAAGGATGTGAGGATTTAACAGGGGGGAATTGTATCAAGAAACCAATAGTTCAGTGAAAAAGTCGGGGACTTCGGAGTAAAAAAATAAAATCCAAAATCAAATCTTCCGGCTGATTTCTCAGCCCCCCTCAAAAAGCAAATCCGGAAATTTTTTCACGGATTCAAGAATTTTATTATCAAG
>JAFGXT010000023.1 GCA_016936495.1 Victivallales bacterium | reverse complement strand
TATTTTTTTGCCGGATTCGAAGCCCGCGAAACAAAAATGTTATTCTGGGGAGCCAGACTGGTACTGCTGGCGGCGCTGGCATATTTACTGATGTCCGAACTGGAACATTGGCGCATGCCGAAGATAAGCAACTCTGACCATAGCAAGATGTATGTGGTGGGAACATCGCTGAGCATGGCACCTCCGGGAGTATCTTATACGGATTTGCTGAAAAGCAAATACGGAATAAACGCATTTAACCTTTCCCAGGAGCGCAACAATCCGCAGAGCGCGTTAAAGCAGGCGAAAATGATGTCTTCTTCCGATCTGCTGATTCTACTGGAATTGGGCATGGATGATGATTTCAGTGATTTTTCTTTTAATCTCAAGCATCTGCTTGAAGCGGTATCCGGAGGCGGACGGACGATTATGATGTTCGAGCTGCCACGAAGTCCGTTGTCAGGGCGGTTCGTTAGCACGCAACGGGAACTGGCACAACAGTACAATGTAAAACTCATTCCCCGCCATGTACTTGCCGGAGCAGTACGTCGATCGCCTCATGATGGATCATTGTCCGCGGAGGAACACCGCAAGCTGGCGGATCTGCTGGGAGCTTCACTTAAAAACAACTACAGAACGGCTCCTGAATAAATCGTCACAATGATAATGGAAAAATAAAAAAGCTAATTTTTTTGTCAAAACATTGAATTCTGATTTCTGCGGAGTATAGTCTCTTTAAGAAAAAATTGATACGTGTCAGAGGCAATATTACAACGCACTTTTTCCCATGTTGGGCGCTGAGTTGGAAATAATCCAAAAAAATTTCTGATATACTTGAAATTCAATTATAAAAAGATAACTTGTATAGTCCAAGTTTAATTATCTTTTAATAATTGCATAATACAGGGAAGTGAATATGAAAAAGTTATTATTGGCAGTTGTTTGCGGAGCTTCTATCGCTCTTGTCAGCGGATGTTCCTCCATCAGAATAACCAATGAGCTCCATGATCAGGCACTCTCGGATCAGGGGCAGACCATTGCTCATATCAACGGCACAATCAGCGGGTTATATTTCCTCGGCTTTCTCCCGATATGGTGTGGCAGTCCGTCGGAAGTGGGTCAGCCGGTATTTTTCTCTGACAAGGTAACTTTGACGGATACGGTTTCAATGCTTACCAAAAAAAGTAAAGCAGTAGGCGCGGCTAAAGTTCTGGACATGCAATCTAACTATGACTCATCCCCGGTCATACCATTTTTGTTCAGCATCAAAAAATGCCAGGTTTCCGGCAATTGCGTCAGATAACGGCATTTATATAGTTAAGTGGTTTATATTTTTCAGGGGGGAAGGAGACTTTTCCCCTGAATTTGTTTTCAGGCATGTAACTTTTCAGGAGTCGTCAACGACACCTGTATAAATATTGTGTTTTTATTTCCGGCGCGATGTTTTTTTTCGATGCTGGAAGTTTTATGGTTCGTGCTGGTTCGCGAACTATACCGGAAGAGAAAGTATAATTTTTAAAACCGAGAGAGTATGTATGGCTGTAAGAAAACCCCTTTTTTTCATCTCGTTATTGACCGTCTGCGGCGTTATATGCCTGGGAGATGATAAAACCACTGAAAATCCGCGTTTAAGTGAAGTCGCCGAATCATTGAGAAAATTAGCCATGCCGTCGGAAGTAGCGGCGGAACTCAAAAGCATAAAATTCGACGTTAAGCCATACTTTAGAATCGTTAAAAATGTAGATGGCAAAGCCACTCTGATTTATCGATGTCGTTTTACTCAGGCAAGTTCACTGCTCAATGCCGTGGAAAGCATGGTTTCCGACAAAGGGATGGTGGAAAAATCCGATGAACAGAATCTCATCATCGTCCATGACAAGTCAGAGCGCATGGAGCCGTTGAAAGAGGCTCTGATCGGCATGGACGTCAGCAGCCCCCAGATACTGGTCGAAGCCAAAGTGGTGGAGGTAATGGTCTCCGACGGGGTCAAGCGTGATCTTTCAGTGATATGGAATCGACATGATTCCCGGCAAGACCTGAACAGCTCAGTCGGCGCGGTTACCAAAATACCAAATCAGGCAAGTGGAGACGCCGACGCCGGTAAAGGCGCGAGTATGGATTTCTTCCCGGTCATCGCCGGAGCCACCGGAGACGGAAACTATTCCAATTTGAATGTGGCACTGCAATGGCTGCTCAAGGCAGAAGACGCGAAAATCCTTTCCGCTCCCAATGTGATTGTCTCCCGCAATTCCACCGCGAGTATCGTAACCGGAACAGATCTGCCTATTCAATCTATTCAAGTGGTGTCAGGTTCCACCAGTACTTCCACCGATTTCAAGCGTATCGGAGTTATTCTAAATGTAACACCTTCGCTTATAAACGACGATTATGTTACAGTCAAGGTCAACCCCCAGGTCAGCACTGTTCAAAGCTATCAGACTATTATTCAAGGAGATTCACAATATGCCGTACCGGTCATCTCCATTAGAAATATCGAGACAGAGCTGACTCTTAAGGATGGTCAAGTGGTTATGCTTGGCGGACTTTATACTTCCAAGGATATTGTCGCCACAGATCGCACACCTTTCCTCAGCGATATTCCATTGATCGGTAGCCTTTTTACCGGAAAAAACCTATCCAAGGAAGTAACTCAGTTGATTTTCTTCCTCAAAATCAGCATTCTCACTCAGGATGAACTCGACAGCGGAATTATTTATGACCCGGGTCACCAGGCGGATAAGATCAGAAAAATGGGTAACGCCATACAGAATTCAACAGATATTTTCCCAAAACGCATTGATAGTGTAGAGGATAAGATCAACGCAGTAATGCGTTTTAAAGACACGGAAGGCACCATTGACGTTGTCGGCGAAGACCGTGAACATCTTTTAAGGCAGGAGCAAAGCCAGCCGCAGAAGGATGCAGACAAAACAACTCCGGCGAATAAATGATTTTTACTCTCCACACTCTGAACTGATATAAAAAGGACTTTGACGGGAAGTTATGCGTTTAAGAAAAAAAATATATGTTCCAGTGATATTGATTTTATTACTGGCGGGTGGAAGCTGGTATTATTACCACAGCACGAGCCAGACGATAAAGCCGGGGGAAAGCAAGACCCAGTCAGATTCTCCCGACAGATACTACAAGGTCAAACGTGGAGAGATGATAATCGGTATCCGGCAGGGTGGTTTCGTCAACTCATTGCGTAAACATAAACTGGCGTTTGAACCGCATATAGCCACAAAACTGCTGTGGGTTATCGATGAAAATGAGGAGGTCAAAGCCGGAGACGTGCTGGCGAAATTTGAATCAGACGCACTGGAAGAGACCATTGAAAATCTCAAAATAGAAATAGATAACCTGGAAAAGGAAATATCAATCGGTCAGGAAGAACTGAAAATCCTGGAAAGCACCCATCGCTCCGCATTGAGAGTGGCGGCGGACAAAGTTACCGACGCCGACAGCGCATTCCGCAAATATCAACGTTTTGAGCGTAGAAAAGAGCGTGACGCGCTGGAACTTGCCGTAAGCAACGCCCAAACCTCATACAATGACGCACTGGAAAATTACAGGTCAAAGAAAGATGAAATTCAAGCGCAAAGCGCCTCCAACGCCGAAGCCGTAGCCAAAGCCGAGGAAGCTCTTAATAATCTTGCCAGGAAACGCGACGACGCGGAGAACACCCTGAAAACTGCCGAACTCAATTTGCGTATCTTCAAACGCTTCACTCATCCAAATAAAATGACGGCGCTGACCAATGCTCAGGAACAATCCTCTCTTGAACAGGAAAAAGCCAAAATCAAAGCGGCGTCAGAATTTCAACAGAAAAGTAAATCCATCAGTAACCTGAGAGTAAGATTGCGCCGCCAGCGTGAAAGACTTAAACAGCACGAGGAATATGTCGATCAAATGCAGTTTATCTCTCCGGTCGAAGGCGTGGTTATTTACGGAGACCCGGACCGGCGCTGGGGCAATCCGGAAATCAGACTGGGAATGGATGTACGTCGGCGCCAGGTATTACTTACCATTCCGGATATGAGCAAACTTATCGTCGAATTCGACCTGCCGGAGCAATTCAGATCTCAAGTCAAGCTTAACGACAGAGTAGTGGTCAGACCGGAATCGCTCACCAATGTAAGCGTCAACGGCAAGCTTATGGAAATATCACAGCTACCGATCAATCAAATCCACTGGGATAGTAATTCCCCGAAAATATATAAATCCAAAGTGTCTCTGAACAGGCATGACCCGAGAATGGTCAGCGGCATGAGCGTTCAACTTGAAGTCATCACCGAGGTGTTAAAAAATGTGCTTTACGTTCCGGTAGAAGCCGTGTATGAAGATGCAGGCAAATTCATTGTCTACAAACGCTCTTTCGGCAAACCTGTACGCAAAGAAGTAAAAATCGGCAAAGCCAATGACAGCTACGTGGAAATAGTCGAAGGGTTGACCGAAGGCGACGTCGTCTACTTATATCGTCCATTCCAGAAATCACAAAGCGACGGTTGATTGATTATGGCACACGATGAAGTAGTCAGATTAGTCGATATAAAAAAAACCTATTACACCGGGGGCAATGTGGCTGTTCCGGTACTCAAAGGCATTGACGCGGTGATACGACGCGGCTCCTTTGTCGGCATCATGGGCGTATCCGGTTCGGGCAAATCCACTTTGCTCAATATCCTCGGCTTGCTTGACGTACCTTCCACTGGACAATATTTTCTCGACGGACAGGAAGTTGAATTCCTGACCGACGACGATATGGCACGAATACGCAACCGTTCCATCGGGTTTATCTTTCAGGGCTTCAATCTGTTCCCGCATCTTACCGTGGAACAGAATATTGAAGTGCCAATGGTTTACGCTTCGGTGCCACGGGCGGAAAGGCGCGAACGCGCCAGAACGCTCGCCGCTCGGGTA
>JAFGXT010000270.1 GCA_016936495.1 Victivallales bacterium | reverse complement strand
GAAAGCTTCAGGCTCTCCAGTCTGAAATTCATGTAGAGGATGAACATACCCGGACGGTAAAGATGGCGGAATATCTTCCTCAATCGGTTCGTCTTTAATAATTTTATCCTCAGGCGCAGACTCCTTTTGCGCAATTGAATCCATCACCGCCGAAGACTCAGCGTAAGGCTTTTGCGAAGATGCGGCATATTGCCTTTCCTGACGTCTCTCGATGTCGTTAAGCCGCCATTCAATATTCCGTACAGCCATCTTCAATTGCCATAACATGATAATCAATACTATTATGCCGATCAATATAATATGCATCACGATCTACCCCCTCAATTTATTTTAGACATTTTCCAATGCCATTTCAATACACTATTGCCTGATAACCCTTCTGAAAATTAGCATATACACCGCAACAATTCAAGTGCATTCATTTATACACTACGAAAACAACAAGATGCTCCAGAGAAATTGTTAACGAGGGGCATTGCCCCAGCTCTGAACCACACAGCGACAAGAGACAAACGCGCAGGCGTGAAAATTATTTTCAATAAAAATAAACGCCTGCGCAAGGGCGTTAATGGGAAAAATGTAATAATGTGTAGGTTTGACCCCGTGTTTTTTGGCTTCATCTATATAAAACTCATTGGAAATCGTCGCAAAATCCGGTACATTAAGCGTGTAAATTTTTTAACATTCAATCTATTGAGGATATATTTGCCATGGCCGAATATGAAGCAGTGATCGGACTTGAAGTCCATGTTCAGGTTAAAACCCAAAGTAAAATGTTTTGTTCCTGCCCGAACCGTTTCGGGGAAGAACCCAATACCATGGTGTGTCCGGTGTGCATGGGATACCCCGGCGTACTGCCCACTCCCAATAAAGAAGCAATCCGAAAAACTATCGTCGCAGGTCTGATGTGCAGTTGCACCATTCCCCATTACAGCAAGTTTGACCGCAAAAGCTACTTTTATCCGGACATGCCCAAAAATTACCAGATATCACAATATGATCTGCCTTTTTGTATCGATGGTAAAATACATATTTCCGGAGAAGGTTTTTCCGGCGCGCCACTGGCAGATAAAGATATCGGTCTGACCCGCATTCATCTGGAAGAAGACGTAGCAAAGCTTAATCATCTGGGCAAATCCAGCGGCGTTGACTACAACCGTGCCGGGGTACCGCTGATGGAATGCGTGAGCGAACCGGATATGCGTTCGGCGGATGAGGCTTACGCCTATTTGACTGCGCTTAAACAGATCATGCAATATGCCGACATCAGCGACTGCGATATGGAAAAAGGACAGCTCCGTTGCGATGTGAACATCTCCCTGCGTCCGGTGGGAAGGGAAAAATTTGGCACAAAAATCGAAATCAAAAATCTCAATTCATTCCGCGCCGTACACCGCGCCATCTGCCACGAAATGGAACGTCAGGCGTATCTGCTTGATGACGGCGTAGTTCTGCGTCAGGAGACCCGCGGCTGGAACGATGACCGTGGCGAAACCTATCTGATGCGCGTAAAAGAAGATGCTCATGACTACCGATATTTCCCGGAACCAGACCTCATGCCGGTTACTTTTACCGATGCGGAAATCGAAGCGGTCAGAAAACAACTGCCTGAACTGCCCGTGCAGATGCGCGAACGATTTGTCCGTGATTACGGTCTGACTGAATATGATGCCGACGTCATCACTCATGACAAAGCTGTGGCTGCATATTTTAATCAGACGGCGGACACGGCGAAGAATCCAAAACTGGCGGCGAACTGGATAATTTCCGAGTTGCTTCGTGAGCTTTCCGACGGCGGCGTCAGCATCAGTGAATGCGTCATCACGCCCGTACAGCTCGCTACACTTGTGAATCTGATCGAAGACGGCACCATCAGCGGCAAGATTGCCAAGACTGTATTTGCGAAGATGTTTGAATCCGGCAAAGACCCGGCGAAGATCGTCGAAGAGGAAGGGCTGGTGCAGGTTACTGACGAATCGGCAATTGAAACCTTTGTCGATCAGGCAATCGCCGCCAATCAACCGCAGGTACAGCAGTACAAAGACGGCAATGAAAAAGTATTACAGTTCTTTGTCGGGCAAGTCATGAAGCTCAGTCGCGGCAAAGCCAACCCGCCGATGGTCATAAAATTGCTCAAATCCAAGCTTGATTAAGTTACAAAAAACAATCGCCTGCGGATTAACTCCGCAGACGATATTTTGACTTTACAGATACTGTATCATTTTACTGGTGTATTTCCCGGTTTAAACGATACCGCCAGGATAGCGGATACGTCTATAAATGCGGTCGGGCATAACTGAGATGCCGGCCTTTTCAATTTACAAGACCATAATTTTTTCTAGAACTTTACTTTTAGTTGTTGACTTTCAAAACTCATGGCGTTATAATAAAATCAAGCGCTTGATTTATTGGAATTATATAGGCTTCTTGTTTTATGAAAGTAACATTAAAAGATATAGCATTGCACTTGAACATGAACGAGTCTACTGTCAGCTATGCGTTGAACGGTAAAGGGTCGATAAAACCCGAGACCCGTGAACTGGTTCAGAATACCGCCATGGAAATGGGATATGTTCCAAATCAATCGGCACGTCAGATCAGTACGGGCAAGAGTAATGAAGTGGCGATAGTAGTGCCGAATGTGCTTTCCATTTATGGGGAATTCTGTGAAAATGCCTTTCATTTGATCTCCGACCTTGGTATGCGTTCAAGCATCAGTATATCAGAATTTTCCGTGGAGCGTGAAGAAGACATTATCAAAGATCTCATCGGCAAAAGGGTAGCGGGAATATTAATTGTGTCTTCACTTGAGCTCGACTTGGAGGAGAGGTATTCTCAAATCAAACTTTTACTTATGAAGCATGACATTCCGGTGATATACAGGTCTGAAACGGTCGAATATTCAAGTGTTGGTATGGATTTTGTCAGCGTGGGAATGATGATGGGAAGGAGATTATCCGCGGTAGGGAAGAAAAATGTCTGCATCGCTTCTCCCCACCCTCCACCATTTTATCAGAATATAACTAAGACTATGGAGGGATTGAAAGCTGGTCTTGGAGAAAACAGTACTATTCGTATTGAATATCTGGATGACACGGAAAGAGACCAACGTACAAGCAGTTATGAGCACATTATGCGCCAGATACTCTCTCCTGACTGGTATAACCGTCATCGGAAATTGTTTCATAAAATCATGGATAGCGGAGTGAGAACTGATGCAATAGTATCGCCCACGGACACATGTATTATGGCAATAAAACATGAGGCTGAATCTTGTGGATTTAATATCCCCAGAGATATAGCTCTGATATCTGGAACCCGAAGTATAGCCAGTTATCTTTCCCATGATGATATTACCTCAGTATATGTTCCTGAAACGCGCATGGCGGAGATTATGGTGAAACAGCTTATCAAGAGTATGAAACGTCCCAAAGAAAAACTCAAATCAATACTTGTCAAACCGGATTTCTTTGCCGGATCAACAATTTAACAATGAATAGGATTATAAAAAATGTCAATGATTGAGATCTCCTACTTTGATCAATGCAATAAATTATGCCACACGGACACTGCCGCCCACGACTGGAAACGCGTTGATGACACATATGTCAATGATAATCTAGGCTTTGCTTTTCAACTTAAAGTATCTGAATACGTCGATGGAATCAGTTGGTCTGTTCCTGTGAGTTCTTTTGCGGAAAACAAAGACAATCGACTTGCATCTCTGACATTTTGCACAGGACTGATTAAAACTGAACAAAGTGGTGAAGTGCAGTTTATTCTGCCGTGCGATATTGGAGTCTCTTGTTATTGTTGCGGCAAAGACCCGGCCGAATATTTTCTTCCCGGGTTTTCTTCATCAAAGTGGCCTGAGTATGTTATGAACATGTTGATGACTGCAATGCTCAGCCCTGAAGGTTCTCGAATTATGATCATTGACGACTGCCGTTTCGATTCCGGATTTCGCCTGCGTACAAACTACGGCATAGAACACACTTACAGCATTGACCCGATTTTCAATCTACGCCGCAATCGTAACGACAACCTGTCGGATGAATCACCATCACTGCTTTGCCGTAATATTTCCGGCGGGTTGTCGGACGTGGCTCAATATTATCGTAATTATCTGTGTAAAAGATTTGGCATAACGACTCTGGCGGAGAAATTCGCGGCTTCGGAGAAGCTCAAGGAGTCTGCCGAATCGTTGATGATCCGCATGCGCATGGCAACCAAGCCGGTTCCAAGTCCTGTAAAAGAGCAAACTTTTGACAACCAGCCGGAAGTCTGTGTTCTTATGGATTTCGATGCGGCAATCAAAGTTGCGGATGAATGTGCCAGACAGCATATCCCTCATATTGATTTCACTTTCGTGGGCTGGAATTACGGCGGTCATGATGGAGCGTTCCCACAGATTTTCCCGGTAGAGGAAAACATCGGCGGGGAAGCAGGAATGATTAAAGCAATCGACCGGATGAAAGGACTTGGTTACAAAGTCGGTATCCACGATAACTTTTACGATAGCTATACACTGGCAAATAATCTTGACCGTTCGGATTGGGCGATTGATGATGACGGGAATATACATAAAGGAGAAATCTGGGGGGGAGGGCAGGCGTATCTGCTTTGTCCTGAACGGGCTCTGGAACGTTATGCCCCGGAGCACTTTGCCGATTTAGAGAAGTTCGGTCTTGACGGCGCCTATTATGTTGACGTGATTTCTTTATGCAACCTTTATTCATGCTCAAATCCGGAGCACCCGCTTTCATTTAAGGAATCCGCTGAATGCTTTAAAAAGATTTTACTTGAACAAAGAAAGTTTTCAGGAGTAGCTATGTCAGAAGGCGCACGTGAATGGGCATTACCGGAAGTGGATCGCGCCTATGCGGCGACCAATCGCCCGGATTCGCATACCGGTTTGCCTTTTGCGGATGAAACAGTCCCCTTGTTTTCGATGATTTTTCATGGCTTAGTGCTTTATAATTCCTGTCGCATGACTATCAATGCCATGCCGGGCGAGGATTATTATCTGGATAATATCAGATTCGGCGGACTTCCATTGCTGTATTTTTATCAGCGGTTTCAGGTAAGTAATACTTCGATTTTGAACAGTGCCTGCGATGATCTGAGAGTTACTACCGATGAGAAGTTGCGGGAAGACGTCGCAAAAATCAAACAGATTTCAGATGATGTCAAACGTCTTGCTTCATTACAGTCTGTTTTTATAACAGATTACGAAACACTTGAAAACGGATTGATTTTAATCCGCTATGAAAATGGAAGTGAAATGTATGTCAATTACGACAATGAACCACAAAATACACCGGAGGGTGAAAAAGTTCCAGCAAAAGATTTTAAAATAATAAATGTGAAGGAGTGAAATATAAATTTAAATAAGTCTATATCTCTGGGATTATTTTTTGGGGGGGTAATAAATAATTACCCCTGTTCTGTATTGTGTTGGGATTTTATTCTTGCATGTCGTTGATGTTCCAATGCATGTTGTCCAGAACCGCTTTCATTGCCCGTACAGTTGGCTGGTGCATGCCGTAACGTGGTTCATAACGGGGAACGGCAAAGCAGATCGATACGCCCAGTGAAGGTCCCATAAGGCGATGCGGGCGGTTGTATTTACCGCCGCATACATGAATGAATGGCACTTTTAATTCGCGTTTAAGGGTTATAGTGGTCTTTAACGCTTCGGCAAGTTCTTCCGGCGTATTGACACCGGTAACTATTTTAACGACGTCAGCTCCGCGCGACTGCACTTCCAACATGTGTTCGAGAACCTGTTCACAAGTCCGGAACTCCGAGGGCATATGAGAAGAGATCACCACTTGCGAGCCTTTGGCGTGAATCTTGTCAATCAATGCTTTCTGTTTATCAATCGCCGCTGGATTAGAAGTGATTTCTCTTGGCGACGGGTCATACAAATCACCCATTACGTCAATCATCGCCGCTCCCGCGTCGGCGGCGGTGAGGAGCAGCTCCTGACGGGTCTCATCATCAGAATTACCCCATTTGTCATTGCGGTAAAAAAAGAACATGAAAGGAAGGTTGACCGTATCAATCACGCTTTTCAGGGCATCATAATTGCGATGTTCCGGCTTGAAATCTGCCAAGTCTACAGCAACTCCTCCAGCGCCTTCGAATTCCGCGCACCTGGCTTCCGCGATAAGTTCGGCGGGGGTCTGCCCTGCAAAAATTCCGGTAATTACCGGAAACGGTCTGTCTAAGAAAGAAAATCTCATAATATTCACCTTGTGTTTGTTGTTGGAATTGATCAATCCATACCGCCGCAAAGGCGACCGCCGTCGATCATGTGGTTTGAACCGGTTATGAACGCCGCTTTGTCAGAGCAGAGGTAAAGGATGAAGTCTACTACTTCGCGCGGTTCGGCGGCGCGTCCCAGGCGGGTTTTCATATTTGCCATACCTGGACGAGTGAGCACCGGACCGGGAGAAACGCAACACGCCCGGACGTTGTAAGGAGCTCCAGCCAACGCCAGCGACTTGGTCAGTCCGAGCATGCCGCTTTTCGCGGTACTGTAACATACCGCTCCGCCTGAGCCCTCCATGCCGGAAACGGAACCTAGGGTGATAATGACACCGCTTTTTTGTTTTATCATCGTGCCCATCACCGCGTGGCAGAAATAGACCGTACCTTTCTGATTTACATCCAACCCCCAGTCTATGACTTCTACAGGTTGTTCATGAAATGGTTTAGCGCATTGCAGCATGCGTGTTTCGGCGCCTCCGGCGTAGTTGAGCAGGATATCAATGGAGCCATATTTTTCAAGTGCGATATTTGCCGCGTTTTTCACTTGGGAATAGTCCCGCACGTCCACTTGAACGCCGATGGCGTCGCCGCCTTTTTTGCATATTTCATTCGCCGCCGCGCTTACTAATTCAAGATTGACGTCGGTCATAACCACTTTCGCGCCTGAGCCAGCAAGCATCTGTGCGCTGAGTAAGCCCATGCCGGAAGCCGCGCCACTGATTATCGCTACTTTATCTTTGAACTCCATGATTTGAACATCCTTATTTTTTTATTTAAAGGTCAGTACCACTTTACCGATATTTTCACAACGGCGCAGTACGCCGTGTGCCTGTTCGGCTTCTTCAATCGGGAAAACCGCATGGATATTGGTTATAAGTTTACCGCTGGAGAAAAGTGGCCATAGATCCTGATGCAACGCCTGAAGAATCGCGCCTTTTTCTTCCGGAGTGCGACTGCGCAGAGTACTGCCGATAAGTTTGATGCGTTTGCGCCAGATCGTTTCAAGATTGATGGTCGTTTCAGCTCCGCCCATGGTGGCGATCATTATCCAGCGTCCGCCGAAGACCATATTGCGCAGACACTCTCCCATAAGTTTACCGCCAATGCAATCCAGCGCAACGGTTGGCGGATGCGCCTCGATGACCGGGCGCACGTCTTCTTTACGATAATCCAGCACGTAATCGGCGCCAAGATTACGGACGAATTCCGCCTTTTCGGGTGAATCGATAGTGGTTATGACTTCAGCTCCCATTTGTTTGGCGAACTGGATGGCGGCAAGACCTACGCCGCTGGCTCCCGCCTGCATATAAAACACATCGCCCGGTTTCATGCCACCGGCTTCCATCTGCAAATTAAGGTAAACCGTCGCCCACACTTCCGGCAATGATGCGGCTTCGATCATCGACATACCTTCGGGAACAGGTATGACCATTCCAACCGGAGCGGTAACCAATTCCGAATAGCCTCCGCCGCCCAGGAGTGCACAGACTTTATCGCCCGGCTTGACCGCGGCGTCTTCGGGGGCTTCCAGAACTTCCCCGGCGGCTTCAAGTCCGCACCATTGCGGCCAGCCTTCGGGGGAGGCATAACAACCGTCTTTCTGCATCAGATCAGCGCGATTGACGGCGGCGGCGTGAACTTTTATCAGGACTTCGTCAGCCTTTCTGACCGGGTTGGGCATTTCGCGCCAGGAGAAATTCAAATTCTCATCAAGAATCATTGCGTACATATTCTATTCCTTCCATTGTGAGTATCCAGACGCCGCTAACAGCAGCTTTTGCACCAGATAATCGTGTTCATAGCTATAGGGATTTTGTATTTCCCCGTTGATAGTCTTTGCCAGTTCCAGCAATTGCGATTCGTAGCGATCCGCCACTAAGCCGAAATCCGCGTTATGAGTTCCGGCTTCATACTCCTCATTGCCGTCTTTTAGCGTAAGGCGCATAGTCAGAGGCTGTCCGTCAAAACGTTCCAACGGACACAATTCCACCGAGCCTTTAGTACCGCATATTTTCAAGAGACGGCGATTAAGCCCATCGACTTCCTTACTGCACGCTCTTAAAGTAACCGTTGCATGAGGATACTCAAAAATAGTCAGGCAGTTGTTTTTAATGTGGTCGGGATAACCTGAAACGGATTTAAGGAAAGGAACCACCCGTGTCGGCGCACCCAGCATAGCCACCACCATATCGATCAGATGACAGCCCAGATTAAACATTATCCCGCCCGGAAATTTGCCAATATAATCCTGATATTCCTCGCCGCCGTAATTATGGCTCATGCTTGCCTGGACTTCAAGAATATCGCCCAGCCAGCCTTGATGTATCGCTTTTATACACCATTGTATAGCTGGATTGCCGCGAAACATATAGCCCATCTGAAAAGGCAGGTTGCGTTCTTCTATTCCTCTGCGCAGGCGGGCGAACTGTTCAAGGTCATCGCCTCCGGGCTTATCCATGTGCATCGCCAGATTACGTTCCATACAGCGCATCGCGGTAGAAACCAGTTCCAGATTGGGCACTTCCACGGTTACCGCCTGAAGTCCGGGCGTATTCAGCAGCTCATCTTCAGACATGAACCGGAGTCCCTCGTAGGGGTCTAGATTGCCTTCCGAAAATCGGGGAGTCGTCGAGGTCTCGTGTTCATCGACCACGCCGACTATTTCGAACACATCCGACATTTTACGTAAGGAGATTATCTTACCTTTCGCGTGCTCATGACAAATGCCAATCTGTCCTATTTTAATCTTTCCCATACTCATGCTTTTCTTGCTCCCAAAACTCTGCCGCCGTCAATAATATAATTTGCTCCAGTGATATAGTCGCCATCACTGGATGCCAGAAAACGTACCATATGTGCCGTTTCAGCTCCCAGGTCGCCGGAGCGCTTCAGGTAAGTTCCCCGCTCAGTATCTTCTTCATAAGATTTCAGTTGTCCGGGTGAAATACAATTAACGGTGATATTATGTTTGCCCGCTTCCATAGCTAAGGCCTTGCTGAAGCTGATAACTGCGCCTTTTGAAGCTGAGTAAATCGCCATTTTTGCAATTCCGGCAACCCCGGCAATTGAAGCTATATTGATGATTTTACCGGATTGCCGCTCTTCCATATGCGGCAGTACCGCCCTGCAACAACGAAACGTGCCATGCACATTAATGTTAAACATACTCAGCCATTCATCCTCTTGCAGGTTCTTAAATTCATTTGACAACCTGAAAAATCCGGCGTTGTTGACCAGGATGTCAATTTGTCCAAGTGCGGATAAAACTTCCCGAAATCCTGCTTCAACCTCTTCTCTTTGAGTAATATCAACCTTGACAGCGATAGCGGTTCCGCCAGCTTTGATTATTTCTTCGCTGGTTTGGCGAGCCTTATCCAGATTAATATCCATAATCGCGATCTTAGCTCCGACACCGGCTAGTTCCAATGCGATTTTTCTGCCGATGCCGTCAGCCCCGCCGGTTACTACAGCAACTTTATCTTTTAACATCACTTTGCCCCTTAAGTTGTCCTTGCACATAGGCGTCCATTCGTTCCCCGATGGTGCTGGCATCCGGCCATGTATCTTTCGGCAATGCCGACAG
>JAFGXT010000269.1 GCA_016936495.1 Victivallales bacterium | reverse complement strand
CATGCTTCCCGATGAACTGGTGTTTTTTCCGTAAATATAAATCCTATATTTTCCAGTAGTGGCTCCGCGTGCCAGCTGGGCTTCAGGACAAAGCCGATCGGCAGAGAAAACATAAGCCTCGTTTATATTAATACCTCCACTTTTCCCATAGGTGGAAATATCAATATTCATATAGGTTAAGAACATAATGTTCGATGTCCACATTCCTCCCCAGGCTGAATTGCACATACGAACATCGAAACCTTTGTTGTCGTCGGCATATAATATTTTGGCTGTCCCGACAGTTTTGAGGTTGTTGGTGCAGAAAATGGCTCTAGCTTTGCCCCGGGCACTGTTCAGTGCCGGCAAAAGCAGGCTGGCCAGAATGGCGATGATACCTATTACCACCAAGAGTTCAATGAGTGTGAAAAAAGTTTTTATCGGATTGAAATTTTGTGCAGTACATTTGTTGCTATCCACTTGTTGTTTGTACACTTTCATCTTTTCTCCCTTGTTGTTTCATATTTATTATTCAGAGTTTATTACTAAAGAAATTATAATGCATGTTGAAAATAATAAAATATGGAAATATGTTTCTTGTGCCATAAAAAACACAAAAAAGGTTAGAAATTATGAAGATAATTCATGATTTAGACATTTTGAATATGGAAAGGGGATCCTGTTGGATAAACAATTCCACTTTACATGGATATGGAACTGGATATCCCGCTGTTGCAGAGCTTTGCCGCTTTCTAGCTCCAAGGGAATACGTTGCGTCTTGTCGTGTTGGGCATATTTTGCGTAATACCATATATGACAAATATTACCAGAGAAGAATCAGGCAACTTGGAATGCTTTCCATATTTTATATAAAAACTGGTGAAATGTACTTCAGGAGTAATGAACAGATTATTCTTGCCGAAGCGGGGGACTGTGTACTCCTGAAGCCTCATAGTAAAAATGAATTTCTATATTTACCGGGGCGTGAGCCGTGTTTGAATTATGAATTGGCTTTAAGTGGAGCGTTGCTTGATGATATTATACGACTTTATGGTCTTGAGCATGTTGTCGGATTTCATCTTGATGCTGATGATTTTTTTGAAGATATCTTTAATCGGCTTAAGGAACTGAAACAGCGCAAAAGTAAAAGTGTCAGCACTCACTATCTTGCAGGCATTGCGGCAGAGACTTTATCTTTTATAGCCCAGGCAATTAGCCAAAAAGAAGTTCAGCAAACAGCAAGGTTGGTTCAGGACTTGCTTGAACAAAATATCGAGAAAAAAATCAAGATGCAGGATATTGCCAAAATGTTGGATGTTTCATTGCCGAAAATGAATAAACAGTTTAAATTGACATTTGGCATTACTCCATATCTTTATCTGAAAAATGCCCGCTTACAGAGAGGAGCTGAACTGTTGAGAAAAGGTTACTTTGTTAAAGAGGTTGCTGCTTTAATCGGCTATAGCAGTCCTAAATCTTTTGCGGCGGAATTTCATCGTTTTCATGGCATTTCTCCACGGCAATATAGTAAATTTCCTGAGTTGTATGTATATCCTGATGAATCCCAAGAAGTATGATTTATAAATTTTCCAGATCTAATTATGTTAGGCTTTAAGTGCTTGTTTATTCAGTTGGGTTAATACCTCGACCCTTTGGGTCGACTTTAATAGTTCCGTTTTTTGTAATTTGTTCGCCAGGCGAACAAATTACAAAAAACGTACTCGCCACCGGGGGCTCCCCGGGCGTGCTCCAGCGGCGAAACGCTGGTCGCCGCAGGCGAAATCTTAGATACCTCGACCCTTGGGTCGGGGTAGTTCATTTCTTAATTTCGATTAGGAGCTGTAAAAGAAATCAACTTGACAATTTGCCGGCAAAATCATGATTTTATTTTTTGGACGAATGAGAGGAACATATATAACAACTCAAGGTCACAAAAAGTATTCATAAAAACCGAACAAATGTGAAGGTTATTTCAGAACAACTCCTTAAAATATAATCAGGCGTTCTCAATGTCTTATTTTACCGGCAGGATGATGGAAAAAGTACAACCTTTCCCCGGAGCACTTTCCAATTTTGCATAACCGCCATGCAATGCCGCCACATGTTTCACTATGGCAAGACCCAGTCCAGTACCACCTGAAGCTCTGCTGCGTTCCTTATGAACCCGGTAGAAACGTTCAAAGATACGATCATGATGTTCCCTGGCGATGCCTATACCATAGTCTTTCACTGAAAGTTCCGCCCAGTCTCCGCTTTGCGTGAGACTCACTTCAATGGTCGTGCTTCCACTGTATTTGATGGAATTGTTGATAAGGTTGCTTAACGCTTGTTCCAGTAACTGGCAGTCACCCTCGATTTCTATGGGGGTATTTTCTTTGACGAGTAGTTGGACGCCGGAATCGGCGGCTTTTTCCCGTGCCATATTTACGGTATTGCTCAACATGGTGTCAAGAGATACGGGAGCGAACTCATGTTTCTGGTCAAGCTGCTTGCGTTCAAGTGCCGACAAACTGAGAATATCCTGCACGAGCATATTCAGCCGGTTCGACTGTTTGAATATCATATCGATAAGTTTATTGAATTGCTCTTTGCCTATCTCTGGTTCTTCCTGAATTGTCTCGGCGGCTCCGATGATACATGTCAGGGGAGTTTTTATCTCATGAGACACATTGGCGATAAAGTCACTGCGGAAGGATTCCAATTTACGCAGATTGGTCAGATCTGTGATTGTCAGCAATAGATAGCAGTGATCCCTGCGATGTATGATTCTGCCTTTGGTGAATAAAGTGAGTTTTATACCGGAGCGTTGCAGGGCGAGTTCTTTTTCGAAGCCTTGCCCGTTCTCAAATGATTTTTTTGCCAGCGTCATTATGTCGGCAATGCCGGAGCGCGACAGATTAAACTTGTCATTATCTTTCAGATGAAAGAGTTCCGATGCGGCATGATTGACCTTCAGAGCGTCTCCGTTGGGAGATACCAGCAACAATGCTTCGCTCATTGCATTAAGAATGGCTTCTTTTTCATTACGCTCGTTCATGGCTTCACTGAGCTGTTTTTTCAACTGTTCAGCCATGTCGGACACGCCTGCCGCAAGTTCGTGGACGATGCCGGTAGGTGGAATGTTTATATTGGTGTCAAGAGCTCCGGCGGCGATGTCTGCCACCGCATCCTGAAGATCAAGAAGCGGAGTACGTATTTTGTTGAAAATATACACGGTAAGCATCATCACCATACCGCCGCCTAGAATCAGAGCCAGCAACATATTAGTTTTAGCCATATCGATAAGGCGGGTGGCGTGATCCGTAGATACGGACGCCCGGAGCACAAAAGTGCCATGGCTGGTTTCCAATGGTACGGCGTGATATATCATCCATTGATTGATGCTTTCGCTATAACGTACCGAAGTGCCGGGAGTACCGGACATGGCGGTTTTTATTTCCGGACGATTGGCGTGATTTTCCATTATTTCGGCGTTTTCCGCCGAATCGGCTTTCACTACTCCGGCGGAATTGATTAAGCTGAGGCGCAGGTAGTTATCATTGAATTGCGAACAGAACTCCTGAGCCTGCTTCATGTCGGAATTTTCCAGCATGGGTTTGACTATTTTTGCCACCAGTCTGGCTTTTTGGGCAATATTGCTTTTTGCGTCTTGCATGTATGATTCTTCAAAACGTTTGAGCTGCCAATACAGCATTCCGGCAAAAATTGCCACAAGGCATGCGATTATGGCGGGGAATCCAAAAAGAACTCTGTCCCGATGCTTCATCTGAAATCCTCCTGTTTCAGGCGATATCCGACGCCGCGGACGGTTTCGATGTTGGCTCCCCATTCGCCAAGTTTGCGTCTGAGATTCACAATCTGCACGTCGATGGCGCGTTCGGTAACCGGATAGTCGTCGCCTTTTATGTGTCTGATGATTTGATTGCGGGTATACACGCGTCCAGGGTGAGCGGCGAAGAGCTTGAGCATCTCGAACTCGCTGAGGGTAAGGCTGAGCTCTATGCCATTAAGTTTTGCGCTGTGGGTACTGTTGTTGATGACGATCCCGGCTCTGCGTATTTCATCGCCGGTCTCATGATCTGCAAGTTTACGTAGTTGAGTACGGACGCGGGCAATGAGTATTTTACGGCTGAAAGGTTTTGTCATGTAGTCATCAGCACCAAGTTCCAAACCTACAACTACATCGGACTCTTCACTTTTGGCGGTCAGCATGATAATAGGTATATTGCGGGTATCTTCTGAATTTTTAAGCTGACGGCATACGGACAGCCCGTCGATTCCGGGCAGCATCAGATCAAGAAGAATGAGATCGGGTTGACGTTGACGGGCTATTTTAATTCCATCTTCGCCATTGACCGCTTCGTGGATATTGGGGTATCCGGCCGATTCAAGGGTGAGTTTTATCAGATCCCGGATAGGTTCTTCGTCTTCAATGAGTAGTATTTTTTCGTTAGCCATTTTATTTATTATTCTCCTCGTCATGCAAGTGTCTGACTATTTTGCCGCTTTCAAGATATATCATATCCTCGGCGATATTGGTGGCGCTGTCTGCTATACGCTCAAGGCAGCGGGAAACGGTCAGGCAATCCAGATAATAATCGGCGGCCTGCGAATGTTTCAAAATCATTTCTCTGGTCTTCCTGTAATTATCCCGGTGAATCTCATCTACTCCATCATCAAGGCGGATGACTTCCGCCGCGGTTATGACGTCATAATAAGTCATTGAGTCAAGAGATTTTCTCAACATCTCCGTAACTTTATCTACCATATCGTCAAACTCGAAATTTTCAATCTTATCAAGATTATAAGTCGCCATATCGGGAACGCGTTCGGCGATGTTCACCGCGAGGTCTCCAATACGTTCTATTTCATTGTTGATCTTAAGGATGGTGATTACCTGACGCAAGTCTCCGGCGACCGGCTGATACAGAGCCAGTATCTTCAGGCATTCCTCTTCAATTTTTATTTCCATGTTGTTGACTTCCGCGTCATTGATGATGACGTTTCGCGCTATGGTAACACTTCTTTCTTTTACCGCGTTCACCGCCAGATGTACGGAATGTTCCACTTTTGCGGTTATCTGTGCTATCATAAGCTTAAGGTTGTCAATTGCATGAATAAAGTGCATCTTCATCATTTTTTTCTCCAATCAGCCGAAACGGCCGGTTATATATTCTTCTGTTTTGGGGTTGCGGGGGTTGGTGAATATTTGCTGGGTTTCACCGAATTCAATGATTTTACCTTCAAAGAAAAACGCGGTAAAATCACTGATTCTCGCCGCCTGCTGCATATTGTGGGTTACTATCATGACGGTGAATTTCTTTTTCAACTCCTCCATGAGTTCCTCTATTTTCAGCGTGGCGACCGGGTCAATGGCGCTGGTCGGTTCATCCATGAGCAATACTTCCGGCTCAGCCGCAATCGCCCGGGCGATACACAGACGTTGTTGCTGCCCGCCGGAGAGCGCCAATCCGCTGGATTTCAGTTTATCCTTTACTTCATCCCATATGGACGCACCGCGCAATGCCTGTTCCACGCGTTCGGCAGTTTCATTTTTGGATAATTTGAAGTGTAGTTTCAGAGGGTACGCCACATTGTCGAATACCGACATTGGAAAAGGGGTTGGACGTTGGAATATCATACCGACTTTGCGGCGTAATTCCAGTACATCGACGTTGGGACTGAGGATGTTCTGTCCGTCAATGAGCAGTTCCCCCTCTACGCGCTGTTCGCGGTAAAGTTCAAATATGCGATTGTAGATGCGCAGGTGGGTTGATTTACCGCAACCCGACGGTCCGATTACTGCGGTGATCATCTTCTCGGCTATCTGAAGATCATTGTCAAACAGAGCCTGATGCGCACCGTAAAAAAAGTTGATGTTTCTGGCTTCGATTTTAATGGCCATGTTTTTTCTCCCTGAAAATAATCCTTGTGCTTAAATTTACTATAAGAACCAGCGCGGTTACTACCAGCGCCGCTCCCCAACCAGCCTGGTGCATCGCGGCAAACGGGGAATTAGTTGCGTATTCGGTGATGAGTACCGGCATGTTCGCGGTTGGACTTGAGAAAAAATCAAAAGGCCAACTATCCGCGAACATTGCCGTAAAAAGTAATGGAGCCGTTTCGCCACTTACACGTGATAGTGACAACAAAACTCCGGTGATCAGTCCTTTCTTTGCGCTCAGGCAGACAATACGCAATGTCGTTCTGGTACGCGTCATGCCCAGAGCCAGCGCTGATTCGCGTAATGCGTAAGGTACCATCGCCAGCATGTCTTCGGTGGTGCGCATGATTACCGGAAACATGATGATTCCAAGTGCTATTGACGCCGAAAAGCCAGAGAAATTCCCACTGGGAATAACTATTATTATATAAGTGAATAATCCCACAAGAACCGAAGGCAGACCCATCATGACGTTGGCCGAGAAACGCAGTATGTTGACTAATTTCTTGTGGTCCTTGTATTCTGATAGATATATGCCGGCACATATTGCGGGTGGCACGGCGATTATCGCCGCCCCCAGAGTTATAAATACCGTTCCCAGCAATGCGTTGGCTATTCCACCGTTGGCTATGCCGTAAGGGCGTGAGGGATTGGTAAAGAATGATACACTCATAGCCTTGTATCCGTAATGTACTACCGTAAATATAATCCAAAGCATCATGCCGACCGCAATCATTACCGCCGCGCCGGAAAACAAACGTATCGCCAGATCTTTCAGTTTACGAGGTAATATGGATCTTGTTTTAGTCATCGTGCCTCTCCTCTTTTCGCGCTGGTGGCGTGAAGATAGTATTGAGCGAATACCTGAATGGCGAAACTCATAGCCAGCAGGATAAGACCCAGCGCGAACAAGGCGCTGCGCTGCATTCCGTCGGCCTCCGGGAAGTTTCCGGCAAGGGTGGCGGAGATAGTGGTGGCTCCGGAGAAGATATTGTCCGGCATGCCCATCATGTTACCTATCACAAACAATACCGCCATGGTTTCACCCAAAGCACGTCCCAGTCCCACGAATACTCCCCCGAGAATACCCCGGATACCATATTTTAAAACTATATCTTTGGTAGTCTCCCATCTGGTGCAACCCGCTCCATAGGCAGATTCTTTCAGCATTGCAGGGGTCATTTGAAAGACGTCGCGCATGATTGCGCAGATATAGGGAAGAATCATTATCGATAAGATCAGCCCGGCGGTAAGTATGCCGAAGCCGTTAAATTCATCACTTACCCAAGGCAGTTTGTCCATCCGCAGTTTATCCACCATAAAAGGCTGGATATAATCCTGCATTATCGGGGCGAGTACAAAAAGTCCCCACATACCGTAGATGACGCTTGGAATAGCTGCCAGCAGATCCACCGCTTGCCCCAGGATGTTTCCCATTTGCGGACGTGCATCGACTATAAACAGCGCGGCGCAGAATGCCAGCGGTAAAGCTATGATCAACGCGATCACCGTTGTGCTGAGAGTGCCGATTATACTTGGCAGAGCACCGTATTTATTCGTTACCGGGTTCCACTCGCTTGAAACGATGAAGCCCAGCCCGAACTCATTCCATATCTCCATCGAGCTCATGAATAGTTGTATAAAAAAGCCCATCATCAGGACGCCGATAATACCGGCGCATCCCAAACAAAGCCATTTGAATGCAGTGTCCACTTTAAACATAATATGTTATTCCAGTCCGTCGCGTCTTACCGCGATCACAGTTTTTGAGTTGTCCAGAAGTATGAGGTTCCCGCTGTTATCAAAACATATGTCGGAATGGTAATCCACTTTGCCGTCAAGGCAGTGCATTACTTCTATATTGTCCCAGGGGACTATACGTATGGCTACTTCGCCGCAGTGCACTTGTTTAGTCATTTTATCCACCAGGCGGCGGAAGTGGAATGTGCGTCCTTTTATGGCGATATAGTTTATGCTTTCTTCGATAACTTTTCCGATCATGATATGAGTGTGTGCCTCAGGATATGTTTTCTTGCACCGGAGGCGGATGTACTTGTCTTTCAGATATTCTTTCATATTATTTTTTCTCTGTTGTTTAAAGTTTGATAAAGTATCCCGCAGAGTCACTACCTTGCGGGATACTCCGGCATGTTATTATTTGAATACTTTGTCTCTTACTACTTTAACTACGTTTTCTGGAATCGGCACATAGTGCATTTTCAGCGCGGCGGTAGCGCCGGCGGTGAAGCACCAGTTGAAGTAGTCGATCATGGCTTTACGCATTGCCGCATCGGTGTCTTTGCGTATCAGGATGTAAGTAACACCGGTGATAGGCCATGAGTTATTACCAGGCTGATAAGTCAGCACCATATAGAAGCCGGGAGCGTTAGACCAGTCGGCATTTGCCGCCGCTGCGCTGAAACTCTTGGCGTCGGGAGTTACAAATTGTCCTTCTTTGTTCTGCAACTGTACCATGGCGAGATTCGCTTCAATGGCATAAGTGTACTCAGTGTAACCGATACTGCCGCGGATTCTTGCTACGTTATTGCATACTCCCGGGTTCTTCTGACCACCAATTCCCACCGGCCATTTGACTGAAGAGCCAAAACCGACTTTGTCCGCCCATTCTTTTGAGATCTTTGACAGGTAATTGGTAAAGATGAAGCTGGTGCCGCTGGAGTCAGCGCGACGCACTACACTGATGTTGAGGTCTGGCAGTTTCAGTCCCGGATTTAATGCTTTGATTTTAGCGTCGTTCCAGTTGGTGATCTTGCCCAAATAAATGCCGGACATTGTTTCATTGTCAAGTTTCAGCTGATTGCTCTTAACGCCGGGTACGTTTACAATCACCACCACCCCGCCGGTGAGCATCGGGAACTGCTGAAGATTGTTTTTTTCCTGGTCTTCGAGCTTTAAGGGGTTGTCGGAACCCGCGAAGTCCACGGTTTTAGCTTTAATTTGATTGATACCGGCGCCGGAACCTACACTCTGATAATTGACGGTTACGCCTGGTTTGCTCTGGCTATAGGTGTAAGTCCAGTTTTGATAGACCGGAGCCGGGAAACTTGCGCCCGCGCCATTGATGGTTGTTTGTGCCGTTGCACTCATTCCAAGCATTGCGGTCAATGCCAGTGTACTGCCTGTTAACATGTTTTTCATAATCATTGTTTCCTTTTGGGATTTCTTTGTAAGTTTTGTATTACGATAGTTATCTGTTTGTTGTTGTATTATGACTTGTAGTTATAAGAACCTTTGGTTTTCCTTTGTTGTTCGTTATTCCTCCTCGTTTCATACCCTTGTTTTGTTACTTGTTACCGTAATCCGATACTGAAACCCTATCGTTTATATTGATAGAATATCATCACACAATATAAGCGGTGTTACGCTTTTGTTAGGATTGTGTTAGGATGAGAGATTTCTGTTGTATCATCAGAAAAAAAGCCCGGTCATATTTTTTAAGTATGACCGGGCTGTTTTTAATTCATGGAAAGAAGAATTACTTCTTATCGATCAAGTACTGATCGAATCCCCATTTGTTAGTTTCTCCGGCATTGGCGGTCTTTGCCTGGATAGTGGATATCTCGCCGCTGACGTCATGACTGACAGGAGCGTCTATAGGTCTGAGTTCGCATTCGGCAACTATTACCAGATGGCTGTGCTTGGTGGATTCAGACTCTGAACCGAATATCCAGCCCAGAACCGGAATCTGACGCAGGTAAGGTATTCCTGATACGCTTCTGACTACGTTGCTTTTTTCAACACCACCGAGTACGAAACGGTTGCTTTTGTTACTTATGACCACCTGAGTTTTAATCTGATTCGCATCGGAAACGCGCGGACTGCCGTTTGAGTTCCACCCAATCAGACTGGTGTTGGTAACATCTACAGTGAGAGTTGTCGCGTTAACGCCCACCAGAGGAGTTACAGTCATTTCAAAACCATAGTTACCGGAGGATTTGGTATTAATGACCGGACCTTTGGCTATTTCTATGTCATTAGCGCTTACCGCGGTCCAATTGCCAGTACGGGTGTTCATATCGGTCTGACCACCGAGATTTTTGCCATCTTTGGTGAAGTAGCCAGAGTTTGCCGCAACTTGATATCTTTTCACTTTGTCCGGGCCGTAGGCTATTGAGTAGACAGTAACCGCTGCACCTGTGTTGTTTACGTAGGAGATGTTGGTGCCGTCACCGTCGGTTCCGACGACCACGTTGGCTGCTGCTGCGACTGATAGGGAGGCGGTTTCAGTGATATCTTTAGTGTTGGCATTATCAACTTTTTCACTATAGAAAACTTTGTTGATTTTTGATATGGTTCCGGTTGTTCCGTGTTTGACGACGACTTCACCGGTGGTCATTATTTTTGCGCTGCTTTGGGACACCAGGAAGTCCAGATATTTGGAATTCCATTTGGGATTGACACTCAGGAACTGGGTTTTGTTTGAACCTGTACCGGGATCAATTCCGCCAGCAAAGGTTGCCGTCCAGTTACTGCGGTAGCGTCCGCCCATTGAAAGCAAGTCCATGCCGTCATTGTTTTTCCAGCTTTGGAAATCCGCGCCGATTTTACCGTCGTTTTCGCCATATACTTCATATACTGTATATTTTACCGCGACCTGATGAACCGGTTTGTCGTACTGCGAGAGCATGTCTTCGATGTTTTTCTTGCTGTATTTTGGAGTATAGAAAAACAGTGCGTTGAGCTCATCATCAAGTTTGACTTTGTCTTTACCGTGTTCAAGCTGAGTGCTGGATGTGGTTCCAGATACATCCATACCTACATTTTTTATCATGGTCTCAAGTTCTCTTGCATTCCGATACATCGGAAAGTAAAGAAAATACGTGGAACCTGATGAAGAAGTTATTTTGGGCTGGTCGAGCTTCTCTATGAATTCATCAATACCCATGCCGTCGGGCTGAGTTCCGAAGCGATCTTCTTCCGCGGATACCACAATAAAGCTCATTCCGTTATTGTATTTCAGGCATTCCACGCGGGTAGGAGCACCAGTGATTTTGTTTGCCGTAACCGCATCGCGAAGATATGGACGCAACTCATAGGGATCGGCGTGTTTCAACCGGTATGCCTTGGTTACTACGAAGGGGTCGGTGTTGTCGCGGATGAAATGTACCGCGTCAGTGTCATTTTCAAGATTCAAGCGTATTTGCGGCTGAACTTGTGTATTGTCATAAGGGGCGGTAGGATTTACGTTTACCTGCGCCGTGGCGGTGATTGAGACTGCGGTAACAGCCAGCGCTCCTGCCGCGCATGAAATAATATTCTTCATATTCATCTGTATTTAACTCCTGTTCTCTGATGGTTGTTTTTACTTTGAGTCTTTTCCGAAATCTTCCATGGAAACAAGTTTGCCACTCCATGCCGCAAAGTTGTCTTCGGGATGAACCAGTCTGGCTTTTACCGTAACAAATATTTTGGCTTCTTCATCAATGGAAGTTGTGGTGCTGAACAGATATTTCAGAATTGGAATATCTGAGAGGAAAGGAACTCCTACGGTCTGTTCAACTTTCTGATTGAGGGAGTAAACTGCAAGCAGACGCTCGCTGTCAAGTTTGACGGTCAAGTTGGATTTGATGGTTGAGGAATCTGTCAGCTCGTCACCGCGGTTGTTGCGCTCAACAACATTGTTGTTGGTTATATCGTACTGAAATTGTACTGTTCCGCCGGTGCGGGAGTAAGTGTCGTAATCAAAGGCGTTGCCTTCAAAAGTTTTATCTACCTGTCCGGTTTTATGGAAACAGATCACAGGGTTTTTGATGGTCAGGCTGTAACTGTTGGACGCTCCTTGAAGTACAGAGGTTTTGTCGTTTGAGTCCTTTTGAATGTTCTGCATCTGCGGCTTAAGGTTAACGGAATAAGTGCCCGCGTCATTGTTGACCAGTGTCAGGCTGCCGTTGGCTGCTATTTTTGCATCGCCTTTCTGGGACAGCAGTCTTACAAAACTCAGGTCAAACTGGGGAGCCACAAACAGACCGCCATAGGAGAAGGATGAGAACATGTCAATATTACCTATCGCTTTTTCTATGCTTTGCAGCATGATGTCTTCAAGTCCTACAGACAGGATGTTCAGACCGGGACCGTTTTTCCACGCAAGGTAATCCAGTCCGATGTCGTTCAATACGCTGGTTCGTACTTCATAGACCTGAAGCTCAAGTTCTATCTGCGGAACCGGGTGGTCAAGCTTTTCCGCCCATTGCTGAACGGTTTTGCCGTCAGATGCTGAATCTTTCCAATAGAGCTGGTTGGAATTGGTGTCGAAGTAAACCGCGCCATCACTACTGCCGGCGTAGTTGTTCAGCAGGCTTTGCAATTTCAGACCATATCTGAATTTGGGCATGTATGAGCGGTTGTATATACCAGTTCCGCTGATTACAGAACCGGAAGCGTCTTTTACATCACAGGGCTGATCCAGAGTTTCAATCAAGGCGTCGACATATTTCATCATTTCAGAAGGAGTACTTACTACGAGGAATTGTTTTTTGCCAGCTTTGAAATTGAGACGTCCGACTTTTGAGTTAGGACTATAGCGCTGTACCGCTCCTTGAACCCATGGAGTCAGGTCTGCGGCCATCATGTGTTTAAGTTCATAAATTTTTGATACCATGTTTTTCTGGGCATCATCCTGCAGGAATAAAAGTTTCTTTACTTTTTCCGCCTGGACATTTCCCGCGGCAATCCCCATTGCCGCCATAAGACACATAAGAAGTCTTGTCTTTTTCATAATCTTTTGTTTTTCCTAATTTGTTTTGATAGTTGTTTTTTTATTAATCGGGGAGATCGAAATTTTTTTCCGAGTATATCTTTAGTTATCCTCTTCTATTGTTTGTTTCCTTGCTCCGCTCCTTTGTTTTATTTATAGAAATAAGCTGTT
>JAFGXT010000268.1 GCA_016936495.1 Victivallales bacterium | reverse complement strand
TGGATGTTCGGAGATAAGTGCACTGTTCCGGTTGTAATAAAAAAAGTGATGATGGATCAGTTTGTATACAACCCGATATGGGCTACGCATATAGTTATTATCGGGCTTACCTGGCAACGTTGCCGATTCAACCTGAAAACCACCACCGCAATCCTCAAACAAAACTACTGGTCAGTACATTTCATGGCAATGCTGCTGTCTACCTGGCTGGTATGGATTCCTGCGGTAAGCATCATCTATTGCCTGCCGCAATCGTTGCAGGTTCCCTTATTTAATCTTATACTGTGCTTTTTTGTACTGCTGGCGACGGCGCTTGAACCCAAATAAATTTTTACCAGGAGGTTATTATGCTGAAAACAGGAATTACCGGACAACAGGGATTTATCGGTACCGCATTGTACCGTTTTCTTGACGAGGAAGCTCCGGATGTAAAGCTGATCCCCTGGAGAAAGGATTACTTTAATTCTCCTCAAGCCCTGAACACCTTTGTCGCCGAATGCGATGTCATTGTGCACCTGGCGGGAATGAGTCGCCATGAAGACGAAGAACTGCTATATAAAGTCAACATGGAACTGGTGGACAAACTTCTCGAAGCCGCCGGAACCTGCGCGAAACCGCCTCTTATAATTTTCGCCTCCACCACTCATGAACCCAAAGGCAACCGCTATCACTGCTCCAAACGGGACGGACGTTTGAAGATCGACGCCTGGTCTAAGGACAGAAACACAAAAACGACCACGATAATGATGCCTAATACTTACGGCCCCGGAGCTAAACCCTTTTTCAATTCATTTGTAAGCACTTTCTGCCATCAGGTCGCCACTGGCGAAAGCCCGCAGATCATCGAAGACGCTGAAGTTGAGCTGATATATATCGAAGACCTGTGCCAGGAAATATACCGGGTGATAAAAGGTGATATAACAGAAAATCCTTATAAGCCGCGGGGCGGCGTTACCGTTAAAGTATCAGAAGTACTGGAGTTGCTGTGGGCGTTTGAAGATGACGGGACTATGCCCGCCGACGGCTTCCCCCGCAAACTATACGAAACCTATCACAGCTATATTCCCTGAACGATTGCACTCAATGCCCTATATTTACGAACTCATAACGAGGATGGGGGATAGAATCTCTAAATCATGATAAATAGCATTTTGTTTTTTTAGTACTTCAGCGACTTGCAGTTATTTACCTAAAAGTTCATAACACTTGATCAGGTCTAGCCATCAAGCAGGTAAGTCGCGCTATAAAAACGTCAAAAAGGCAACTGCATCGCCAACCATGTCCATCGTTAGCTTCAGCAATGGTACGTTCTCCGCTCAATGCTTCCGAAGCTATCTGACTCTCATACGTTTTCCTAATTCTCCGTACTGCATTTTGAATTTTCTGTTGCTGTTAGTTTCGGATCTTTTTACGCTTATTACAGTTGTCAAACTTTTGGGGAGAAGCGCATTATAAAAAATTACTTCCCGATTGCAACTTTAATTTCTTCAGGTCTATTTCCTTCCGGCATCACGAACAAACATTTTCCGTTACTTTTAGCCTCCCAAAGTTCCCCAAGACGGCGTTTTTCTCGTGAATCTTCATTGCTCCAGCGGTCAGCTCCTTTGTATTCAACAACTAAAATCCGTCCATCCTTCAGTTTACAAACAAAGTCCGGATAGAACTTATCGGTGGAAGTTTGAAGCCAAAACGAAAAATCCGGATTTCGTTCCAAATTACGAACCCAGAATTCAACTTCATCAAGACCATCAATGAAGCAAGCACAATTGAACTCCTCTCCTTTATCGTCAAGTTCTCCGACTGCCGGATAATAATGTTTCCGGAACATGTGGGACTGAGAACAATTAAAACGAGCTGGATACTGGTCAGGATTGAAATTAAAAGAATGTTCCAGACAAACTGAAACCTCTAATGATTCATCTCCAAATAACAAATCCTGATAAATTTTTCGCTTCGCATTCTTCCGGTAATTTTTAATTTTTCGGTCAATAATTTTCCTCAGCACAAATCTTTTTCGAACTAATTGAACTAGAGGAATGTTCTTTTCATCCAAAAGATTTCCAATAAGTACATGAATGAACTGTTCTTTCTCTTGTGGTGTTATTTCCGGATAATCTAAATTTTTCGCCAGATTATAAATCAGCTCCCCTTGAGTCCATGAAGAATCTACAATATCAATCAAAGCGATTTCTTTATTCAATTCCGGGATGAAACGACTTTTCAATTCACCGGATTTTTCTATATCAATCTCTCCAAGAACATTTCCCTCTTCCATGAATAGAGCAAATTCTTCCGCGGAAAGTGTCGCATCGAAATCAAGAAGTTCCCAACCGTAATCCATTAATGTTTGTTCTTCAAATAATTCAAGCATATCGTCTTGAATCAAACACAATTGTGGAACATCAAATATTTCATTTCTTTCAGAAGGATGTTGAAGAAGAACAACAGCTTTCTCGTTATGTTTTTGAACTTCTGAAACAAAGTACTCCTGAGATTCTTCCATCACCAAATGTTGTTTGAATTCATCCACTTCTTCTGGCTGTAAGGGCGCATTCAAGGTGATTGTTCTACTCTTTGTATCAATACTCACCTTTTCCCTTAAAGTCTTTGAGAGATCCCTTACACTGGGAACTTCCGGCATTTGGATAGTTCTTGGTTGAACTGGCTGGAATGATGAATATAATGAAAAATCCGGCATATCCGGTTGATATACTGAAATAAACTCTTGAGCTTCCTGATTATTGAATCCATTTTCAACTAAAGCGTCTATTAAAGATTTTGCTGTTTCCGCAAAACGAGAAGAAGTGATAAAAGCATAAGCTTTGTTCAAACTATTCTCTTTTTTGGGCGTTTTACACGGCAAACGTAATATTCGACCCAGAATCTGTTCGACGCTCGTTGAAGCATGAACTTCATTGACTGAACATAAAACATAAGCGAAAGGACAATCCCAACCTTCTTTTAATGCTTGAACAGTAATGATATAACGGATTTCACAATCATTATCTAATAAATTGATGTCATCGATTTCTCTTTGCGTTCCAGTCGCAACAGCAATTTGAGATTCCGGAATTTTAAATTCGGTAATCAATGCTGTTTTAATTGCTTCCGTATCCAATGTTTCCAGTTTCTTGCTTTTGTTTTGAGCTTGGAGTAACATTAAAGGACGAATGTATTCTCCAGTTTTTTGAAACTCTATTTTAGCTTTTTGTTCCAAATCTTCTCGCTGAACAATTGCGTCGGCCAGAGTTGACTTCCAATCGGTCTTGGTTGATAATCGAATGGGAAGTTTAATCATATTTTCCGCTTTGAGTTCTGCTGCTGATACACTATGAAGAATATTGCTTGGATTCTCTTTTGTCGCAGGGGTTGCGGTAAATTCAATAATGGCCGATGGTCGAAATTGAGCTAGAGTATCAAAAGAAAGTTGGGTTCGAGCATTATGCGCTTCATCCACAATTACCAGAGGACGATTGATTCGTAAAACATTTGCCAAAGAATACTGAATTACTCCATTTTCCGACTTTAACAACTTACATTCAAGTTCGGGCGCAAGTTTGGTGAAATGATGTTCAAGATTTCCGGAAGAAGAATAAACTTTTCTTCCTTCTTTGTCTTCGACTCGAAATGCTTGAAGTGTTGAAATAATAATGGTTGTACTTCCAATAACAGTACTCCTTTGAAGGTACAAAGCTTCTTCAACATCCATTACCGTTACCTGACCCAGACGGGAATTCAACGCTTGCCGATAATGGTGATTCCGGTCTTTCAAAGCATTAAGCGTTTGTTCTTTTATCGCATTGGATGGAACCAACCATAAAACAATGGAATTATCTTTTTTAAGATACTCCTGATTCCCTACGGCGATTGAATGACATGCCAATAAAGTTTTTCCTCCGCCTGTCGGCAAACGAAGACAAACATATGGAATTTGTGATAAATCAGAAACCGGAACCGGTCGATATGGAATTCCTGTTTCCCAGATTTCACTCGTCGCTTTATAAAAAGCCATATTCGCATCTTTTTCTTCATCACAAAGTTGAAAATACCGTTTCAACGAATCCAAAGCTTTTTCTTGATATTGAGTCAGTTGTAACATATTTTAATCCACCTTGATATCATACGGTATTTGTTTGAATTCGATATTGAGCTGTCGAAGTTTCACCGGACTTAACCGGCAGGCAGTTCCGTAGACCACCTTGGAGCCATCATGTTCAGGCAGCCACTTCAGAACTTTACTTGTCAACACATTTCCGCTATCCGGCTTCTTATCTTTCAGAATACCGTTAAACAGCAAATAAACGGCTGTAGCGTTGTAAATACCAATCAATGGACTCGTACATTCATCTTTGTTTAATGGGCTCCCCGTTTCTGTAAAAAAAACATGTCTGGCTAGTTGAGAAAATGTTACTCCATCATAAACTTTTCCAGTATGGTCAAATAAAGGTTTTCCAAGCCGATAATAACGAAAACCACTATCAATTCCAGTACAATGATTTCCTTTTATGTCATTATAACCATCAATAGCTTTTTTTAATCTTATTGCTGTTGTCTTTGACGCAACAGATTCATCCATTTCGACAAGTATAAACTTTCTTTGAGCTAAAACATTATTTGAGTCTTTTAAGGATAATGCGGCATGACCAGCAGTTCCTGTTCCGGCAAACGAATCCAAAACTAAATCTCCGGGATTTGAGGCAATACTAAATATTTGTTGAATTAACCTCAAGGGTTTAGGAGTATCAAATGCTTTTGTTTTTCCAAATAGAGCATGAATTTCTTTTTTGGCTTCATCTGTATGACCCACTTCATCATAAGGCCACCAAGTCCATGGAACAAAGCCTTCAATTTCAGATAAGTATCTTATTATATTTGGTTGAGAATCACCCTTTTTGCCAAAATAAATTCTTCCTTCTGATAATAACCTTTCATATGTTGATTTTGCGACTCCCCAGCATCTACCTTTAGGAGGTAAATGTTTTTTCCCCGATGGAGTGGTTATTTCATAGAATTGTTCAGCAGTTGCATGTCCTTCTTGAGCGGTCATTGGAACAGGACGCCATCGTCCTTTGGGGTCATTATTGGGATTCTTATAAACTTTTGTTTGTTTCTCGGTAGGTAACACTTTGTTTCTGCTTGCTTTGAAACGAGTTGGATTCATAGCAAAAACAATAAGATATTCATGGACATCGCCAATAGCTTCTCGGTTTTCTCTTGAATACCTTTTTTGCCAAACAATACTCGCAATAAATTTATTTTCTCCAAATATCTCATTCATTAGCATTCGAAGAGAAACAACTTCTGAATCATCAATAGAAATCCAAATGGAACCTTCTTCTTTATCCAGAAATTCCTTAAGAATTTTTAATCTAGGATACATCATACAAAGCCATTTGTCATGCCGAGTTAAATCTTCAGCTTCTTTTCCGACAACATTCCCCAACCATTCTTTAATTTGAGGGTCATTTACATTATCATTGTAAACCCAAGATTCGTTTCCGGTATTATATGGAGGGTCTATATAAATACATTTTACTTTACCGGCATAATAGGGAAGTAGAGCTTTGAGCGCAACCAAATTATCTCCTTGAACCAGAAGATTTCCGCTGTCTTTATCTCCAAAACTTAATTCCGGGATTTCTTCAAGTAAATGGAAAGGAACATCCCGATGATGATTTTCAACGGCTTTTTTCCCTATCCACTCTAATGTCGGCATTATTTACGCTCTACTTATACAATTATGTTATGATTATTTTGACATCTGAAAATATTGTCAAACACCTTAAAAATAGCAGTAGTCTGTCCCTGATTCAAGCAACATACCATATTATTCAGCAAGAAATGAGCAAAAACATCCAGAGCGAGGAGACTGACAAAAGTCTCGGCTGCAATATTTTTTTCTTTCGCATCGCTTCGCCCGCTCAGAAAAAAATATTGCGGACATGTCAAACCTTGGCGAGTTGTAATGAGTTGCAACTTAATACATTTCGCCTGCGGCGACCAGCGTCCCGCCGCTGGATCCCGTCCCGGCACTGCCGGTTGAGTTTATACTGCTTCGCCGATTTTTTCTTTTTTTCAGTTCCATCTTGAACAAGTTATCAAGTTTTACTTTAAATGAACTAACCGGATTTATTTTAAACGCGCCGCCACGGGAATTTGATTCCGGACGGCGCACGGGATGTACTGTCTTATTTAACTGTGGAGGGCATTGAATAACGATGAGCCTCAAGTATGAATTCCAAAGCTTCGCTATGATCTTTGCACACTTTCAGCAACTTTATATCTGACGGCGAGATCATTCCATGCTCTATGAGTGAAGTATTTATCCATTCCAGCATCGGCTGCCAGAAATCCGCGCCCACCATGGCTATGGGAATCTTGTTGATCTTGTCGGTCTGCACCAGCGTAACCACTTCAAAAAGCTCGTCGAGCGTTCCAAACCCTCCGGGATAAGCAATCACCCCCTGAGCATATTTCAGAAAACATACCTTTCTGACAAAGAAATATCTGAAGTCCAAAGTAACATTCTGATACGGATTGGGAGCCTGCTCCATCGGTAATTTAATATTCAGCCCGACCGAAGCCCCGCCGCCCTCATTCGCGCCGCGGTTGACCGCTTCCATGATGCCCGGTCCGCCGCCGGTAATAACGCCATAACCATGCTCCGCAAGGCTTTTCGCCAGACATCTGGCGTCCTCATACATAGGATCGCCCTCAGGAGTTCGCGCGGAACCAAAAACCG
>JAFGXT010000022.1 GCA_016936495.1 Victivallales bacterium | reverse complement strand
GGAATTGTCCCGCGTCCGGCATGGGAATGGATTGGAGAATCAATGAAGCAAGTGGGCTTTAGTCCACCTGAACTATGGGAAGAAGCTAGTGCTCTCGGCTGGTATCAGGGATGTCCCGCCGATCCGGGGATAAACGTCATCTGCCGTCATCGCGAATATGTTTTGGCGCTAGGATTGGAATTAGGTTATGATTTGCAAAAAGAACTTGAATATCAGAGTTTTGACGCGGTTTTAGCGGACAATTCGGTTTACTGGCGGTCTTATTGGGATAAGGTTCCGCGCGTGAGTCTGCCGGATGAGTTTATGAATAAATTTTACCGTCTGGCGCTCTACAAATTCGCGTGCGCCACCGATCCCGCCGGAGGGATTCCAGCTTCTTTGCAAGGGCCATGGTTGGAGGAGTATCAGCGTTCACCGTGGAGCTGCGATTATCATTTTAACGTGAATATCCAGCAGATATATACGCTTGGCTTCGGGACTGGAGCCTGGGAAAATATTCTGCCCTTGTTCGACATGCTGGAATCAGAGTCGTTTCAGTCAGTTATGCGAAGCAACGCGAAAAACCTGTTTGGAATTGATGACGGTTTGCTGTTGACGCACGCAGTTGATGACCGTGGTTTTCAATGTTGTGGCATAAGCGTCGGCGCAGTGCTGGATTTTGCCTGCGGCGGCTGGGTCGGAAAGCTCTACTGGGATTATTACCGCCATACGCTGGATAAGGAGTTTTTGCGGAAACGCGCATTTCCGTTTATAACAGGGGTGATGCGAATTTATGAGGCGGCGCTGGAAGAGCGGAAGGACGAAAGTTTGTCGTTGCCATTGAGCATTTCTGCTGAATACGGTCATGCGTTTCCGGTTAAAAAAGACGGGAAGCTATGCCGTCAGAATTCCGGGCGCAATCCTTCAAATCAGTTGATGTGCGCGCATATGCTGTCAGAGATTCTTATTGAAGCTTCAACTATTCTGGAGCTGGAACCTAAACAGGAATGGTTGAACGTTCGCGAACGCTTGCCGTTGTATTGTGAAGGCGGCGAATCGGGCAACGAACGGATCATACTATGGGAGGGACAGGATCTGGACGTATGCCATCGACATCATTCGCATCTGGCAGGTATATACCCCTTTGAAAACTTGTCGGAGCCGACCAAAGAGCAGGCAAGGGTGATCGACAATACTATTGATCACTGGATTTTGCTTGGCATGGGACAATGGAGCGAATGGTGTTATCCGTGGGCCGCCATCATTCAGGCTAGGCTCGGCTTCACTGAAGCCCCGGCACAATTGTTGAACTTATGGAAAGAACTGTTCGTCAATGAAAGTATGAGTACTGTCTATCTGCCTAGATTCCGGGGATTGAGCGCGCATCGCCGGGCGGACATGCTCAAACCCAAAGAAAGTCACGAGATCATGCAGCTTGACGGCACAATGGCGGGCGCGACTGCGATCCAGGAAATGCTCGTTCACCGCAAAATGGACACAATTTACGTCTTTCCCGGAATACCCGAAAAGTGGCAGGACGTATCATTTGAAAATATCCGCCTGCCTGGAGGTATTTGTGTCAGCGCCGTTCGTAACCACGGCAGAACTGTGAACGTCCAGATAAAAAGCGTTGGAGACGGTTCCATCAAAATCAAACTCCCGGAAAATATCAGCCCAATAACGGTTGACCTTGAAGCTGGAAAAGAGAAAAATATCGATGGAACTGCTGATTAAGTTTATTCCGCCGCGCGATTTGCTTTTTTATCAATGACGCAATACATGCCGCGTCCGGTCATAATCGGACGGAAGCACTGATTGCATGATATGCAGGTCGCCGTTGCGGTATCTCCCGACTGCCAGCGCCGGATCAGCTCCGGTTCACGTATAAGCGGTCGCGACAAGGCAATATAATCAGCCGCCTTTGTATCGATAAGCCGTTGCGCCGTTTCAAGCGAACGTATCCCGCCCACCAATATTACCGGGATATTCAATTCCGCTTTGAATCGACGGGCGGCGGTTTCATAAAACGCTTCTTCTTCCGGTGAACGCAAACCTTTGCGAATGGGATCAAAACCTTCGATGCTGTCCGGCGTACCGCCACTGACTTCCACCGCGTTAAGACCATGAGACTGAAGGATTTTAACCGCCTCCAGGCTGTCATCGATGTTAAGTCCGCCGGGGATAAAGTCCTCGGAGTTTATTTTAATCATAACCGGATATGCTTTGCCGCATTTATCTTTTACCGCCTTGAGTATCTCCACTATAATTCTGACGCGGTTGGAAATACTCCCGCCATATTCATCGTTACGACGATTGTAGTAGGGCGAAAGAAATTCCGAAAGCAAATAGCCATGCGCCGCATGCAATTGTACACCGTCAAATCCGGCGGTCTGTGCCCGCACTGCGGCGGCGGTGAATGCCTCAATTATGCGCTTTATGTCATCAGTTGACATCTCCCGGCAATACTGCTCATCACCTTTTATCGCAATAGGCGATGGTCCGATGGCGCCAGACGCATCCATAGCTTTAGCTCCAGCGTGAGCAAGCTGCACAATCATCGCCGAACCACCATGATGAGCCGCTTTAACCAGTTGATTCAATCCGGGGATACATTCATCACTGTCTATTGCCAGTTTGCGTGAATTAGCCTGTCCTTCGCCGGAAACATAGCTGTGTCCGGAAATAATCATGCCTACGCCTCCCTGCGCCAGTGCGTCGATCACCTTAATCAGTTCCGGGGTTGCCATGCCGCTATCGACATCGGCCATGCTCTCATTGGTGGCGGAGCGTACGAAACGATTACGTAAACTGATACCCGACAAAAAATTATAATCAAAAAGATTCATTTTTATATTCATTCTCCCTTTAAAAAGAGTTTAACCGCGTGAAGCAGATCCGGCGCAAGCGAAGTGTCCGCCGAAACGGTTTGCGCCTTGCCGTGTCCGGTCATGACCATAATGCCGGGAATACCTGCATTAACGGCCGCCTCCACGTCTGAACGCTTGTCGCCGACCAGAAAACTGTGTTTCAGATCAATATTAAAATCTTTAACCGCCTGTTCAATCATTCCCGGTGCTGGTTTGCGGCATGGACATACGCCATCATGCTCAGGATGATGCGGACAAGTATAAAAAGCGTCTAACTCTACGCCTTCGCCGCGCAGGAGTTTATTGATGCGCGCGTTGACCGCGTCCACCGCGGCAAGATCAAAGTATCCGCGCGCAACTCCGGACTGATTGCTGATAACGATGAGCAGAAATTTTTCATCTTTAAGCATTTTCAGCGCTTCCGGCACGCCGGGCAGTATTTCCACGCCATCGGGATCGCCAAGATAATTTTTTTCTTCGATGATCACGCCATCGCGATCAAGAAAACAGGCTTTAGGTTTTTCATTCATGAGCAGTTCTCCGCGTTGCCGCAAAATCCTAGTACTGCGGCGCCGCATATGGCGGCGGTTTCAACCCGCATCACCCAGGCACCGATTTTCAGGGCAGTGAAGCCCCGTTCCCGCATGAACGTTTCTTCTGTTTCAGTAAAGCCGCCCTCGGGTCCCACGAACCATGCGACGTCGGCGCCAGGACGGAGAGTGTCAAAAGAGTTATCGCCATCGGCGGGAGAGCCAAAGTAACATGTATTACACATACCGGTGGCATTGTCTAACGCGTATTCGAAAGGAACCGGCATGACGATGTCCGGCATAAAAGGATTTTTCGCCTGTTTACAGCCTTCCTGAAGCAGGGTGCGCCAGCGTTCGAGTACGCTTTTCTTTTCCGGTGTGGATATAGTTCTAGCGGTGAGCATCGGGGTGATGCTCCATATTCCGGTTTCAGCGCATTGTTTAAGTAGCTGATCCATTTTCTGTTTTTTAGGTGGAGCGGTAAAAAGATGTATGCGCCGGGCTGGCGGCGTAAAAAGCTGTCGCTCCCGCACAACTATCCGGTGTCCGTTGGTGATTTCGGCAATGGCGATACAACCATTGCCGTCGGTAAGCTCTATTTTTTCGCCGATTCTGGCGCGAAGCGTTTTAAAGAGGTGTTTAAAATCAGCCTCATCCAATTCCGCGCAATCTCCGGCGTCGCCTATGTTCCGGCAGAAAAAACAGTGCATTTATCTTCTCCCTGAAGACCTTCCGCTTGAACTACCACTTCTGCTCCTGCTATTACTACCGCTGCTACTTCTGCCGCCACTGCTACTATTCCTGTAACCGCCGCTTCTACTGCTGCCGCTGGAGCTGCTTCTACCGCCCGGACGAGAATCCCGTCGTCTGTCCGGCTCCATCTTTCTGAGCGGGGGGTCAAGGTGTATCATATTTTCTTCGGGCTGAATACAAACCGGAGCGTGCCCCATAAACGCCTCGATATCGGGTAGAGAATAAGCACCGTATTCGCAGACGAAACTGATGGAATCGCCGGTATTGCCGGCACGACCGGTACGACCGATACGGTGAACGTAATCCTCAGGCTTGTCAGGCAGTTCGTAATTAACCACGTGAGAAACTCCGTCTACATGGATACCGCGGGCGGCGACGTCGGTGGCTACTATGATTTTTATATTGCCGTTTCTGAAGTCTTCAAGTATACGTATGCGTTTCTGTTGGGGGACATCGCCGGAGAGCGATTCACATTTGACATCGTATGACGCTAATTTCCGGGTCAAAAATGAATTGACATCTTTACGATTAACGAAGATGATCATACGTTCGACGTTTTCATGTTCAAGGATCCACAGCAACAAGGCGAACTTATCCGCTGCCGGAACCGCGTAAAAACGCTGATCGATAAGATCGGTAACCATACTTTCGGATTCGGTTTCAAGTTGAACCGGGTCTTTAAGCCAGGTTTTTATAAGATTATTGATGTTATCGGTCAAAGTAGCGCTGAAAAACATGGTCTGGCGTTCCCCGACCTTAGGCAGGCGCGACACAATACGTTTGACGTCAGGAATGAATCCCATGTCCAACATACGGTCGGCTTCGTCGATGACCAGTATCTCGGTTTTTTCAAGCTTTAACGCGCCGGAAGAGCAATAATCAATAATGCGTCCGGGAGTTCCCACTAATATATCCACCGGGCGGTTGAGTTCGTCGCGCTGGGACTTATGTCCCATTCCGCCAAACACCGCCAAGTTATGAAAATTATGATACAAACTCAGTTTTTCCGCGTCTTTATGTATTTGCATCGCCAGTTCACGGGTAGGAGCCAGAATAAGCACGCGGCATTCGCCGGGCTTGCGTTGTTCCGCCGGAATAGGATTGTTTATCAAACGGGTGAAAGAGGAGATCAGAAACGCGGCGGTCTTCCCGGTTCCGGTAAGAGCTTTGCCGGTAACATCTTTGCTTTCGAGCGCCGGAGCCAGGCATTGAGCCTGAATCGGAGTGCAGTATTTGAATCCAAGCGTCTGAATACCGTAGAGTATGTCTTCAGCTATGGGCAGGTCGGCAAAACGTACTTTACCTTCCTCTGGAGGAACTTCCATAAGGATTTCCGGTTTGGATGGAATTATCTTATGGCGTGGTTGCGGCGCCTGATTGTGTACTTCGGTTTTGGGCTTCGGCTTACGGGTTCGGGTCTTTGGGGATGCGGAACCGGCGGCAGACTGCCGGTTTTGATTATTAGTTTTATCCTGCTTTTTTGTAGTGGCGGAACCACGGGCGGAGGAAGGTTTTGCGTTGCCGCCGCGTTCATGAGCGGTTTTGGTCCGGGTTTTACCTGTTACGGGAGCGCTGCTTACTTCGGCGCTGTGTTTCTGCGAATTCTTCTGCTGGTCTTTGCCAGTGAATATACTTTTGATTTTTCTAGTCAGTCTAAGTATCAACTTAAGTAACCTCGTGTTGGATTTTAATTTTACAAATACTCTGCGGCGGCTGCGGCGAGCTTACTGCGCTCGCTTTTATACAGGGTTATATGTCCATGTATATCAATAGATTTGAGCCTTTCCGCCGCATAGGTCAAACCGTTGCTTGATGAGTCCAGATAGGGATTATCGATCTGGAACGGGTCGCCGGTCAACACCATTTTAGTGCCTTCTCCTGCCCGGCTGACGATCGTCTTGACTTCATGAGGGGTCAAATTCTGCGCCTCATCGATTATCACAAATTGGCGCGGAATGCTGCGCCCGCGGATATAAGTGATTGCCTCAAGTTCGATCTTGCGTCCTCCAATTAGATCATCGATTTTTTTATCAGCGCTGTGGCTCTCCTTTTTTGAGCCTTGCATCAGATAGACAAGATTATCGAAGATCGGTTGCATCCAATGGCTGAGCTTGTCGCTTTTGTCGCCGGGCATATAGCCTATATCTTTGCCCAGCGGGATTATCGGACGCGATACGAGTATCCTTTCGTACTCGTTTTGATTAAGCACCATTTCCAAAGCCGCGGCAAGCGCTAGCAAGGTCTTGCCCGACCCTGCCTGTCCCACCAGCGTAACCACCTGGATTGCCGGATCCATCAGCAGTTCAAGGGCAAGACGCTGCTCCTTGTTGCGCGGTTTGATGTTCCACGCCAACTCGTCCGGGCGGCGTGAGATCACATGCATACGTTTATCCGGTTTGTATATGCCCAAAGCGGTATGACCGGGATCGAGTTCATCCTGAAGCAATGCGAACTCATTGGGATAAAAACTGTCGTCAGCCCAGTCTACGCTCTTCTCTTTGTAAATGGTATTGATCGTATCAGTTGAAACCTGCACTGGACGGCAACCGGAATAGAGCTCGTCAAAGTTAACCTTTTGATTTTCAAAGTCCATCACATCCAGCCCCAGAGCATCGGCTTTCAAACGTAGATTGATGTCCTTGGTGATAAAGGTTACATTGTCATGATAGGAATTCAAATGACATGCCATCTGAAGTATCTGATTGTCCATGACCGCAATGTTCAAGCCGTAATCAGGAATATCTTCACTTCTGACCATGATACGCAATTTCCCCGGAGGTCCGACCGGGTGGTCAATCTCAACACCTTCGGAAAGCTTACCGCGTGTACGCAATTCGTCCAGTCTTCTGATGACTTGACGGGCATTACGTCCGAGCTCATCCTGATTCTTTTTGAATTTATCCAGCTCCTCGATCACGGGCATGGGCAGAACCACGGTATTTTCTTCAAAGGATTCAATCGCCTGCGCACTGTGCAACAGAACGTTCGTATCCAGTACAAAAGTTTTAGGCATACACTTTCCTTTACTGATTACTCCGATGCAATGTGTCTAAAAACAAGCACTACATATGCTTACTATAATATTGTTTCAAAAAAAATACTACTTCTCTTGTTTTTAATTCACGAAATAATATATTAGAAAAGTATTGGCGTCAGGCACACAGGCTCAAAAAACACAAACCTGCGCAATGATAAAGCGTTACATGCCAATATCTTGCACATTGCCAAGCCGTCTGACGCGACATTTATGAATAATTTTCAAAAAAAGGCGGCAGTCATGGAAAACAGCACTCTACGGGAAACACCCTTAAAATCCGTCCACATTTCACTGGGAGCAAAAATGGTTCCGTTCGCGGGCTGGGAAATGCCGGTTCAATACGGCGACGGGATAATTGCCGAACATCGGCGGACGCGTGAAGCGGCGTCGCTATTCGACATCTGCCATATGGGCGAATTTGAAATCGACGGTCCCGGCGCCGCGGAAGAATTGGATCGACTGCTGGCACGACCTGTCGCTGACCAGAAAATCGGCAGTTGCCGCTATAACTTTCTATTGAATGACCAGGGCGGAGTTATGGATGACCTGATCGTATACCGTATTGATGAAGAATGCTTTTTTCTGGTTGTTAATGCAGCCACCATCGCTTCCGACGCGGAACAGATAAAAAAGAACCTTTCTGACGCCATCGAATTCGACGATTTGTCCGACAACACCGGTAAACTTGATCTGCAAGGACCCGACAGCGCCCGGATTCTGGAAAAACTCGGTATTGACACCTCTTTCCTCCCGGCATATTACCATTGGACGGAAGTTGAAATAGCCGGTATCTCCTGCCTCATGAGCCGTACCGGATACACCGGAGAACTCGGTTTTGAATTCTATGTGGACGCGGAACAGGTTGAATTATTATGGAATGCACTGCTGGAAAACGGCGCATCACCCGCCGGACTCGGCGCCCGCGATACCTTACGGCTGGAAATGGGTTATCCGCTCTACGGACACGAAATGGACACCGCGACAACTCCGATCGAAGCCGGTTTCGGCAAAATGCTGAAGCTCGACGAACTGCCTGAACGCGATTTCATCGGTTCTGCCGCGTTGCGTGCCGGGACTCCATCTAAAACCTTGGTAGGCATAAAGCTGGACGGACGCCGCGCCGCGCGTGAACATACCGAAGTTTATTCCGCCTCTGGTGAACTTATCGGACAAGTCAGCTCCGGAGCATTTTCACCCTCTCTGGAATGCGCCATCGCAATGGCATACATAAACACCGGAGCGATAAGTAAACCTGGTACTAAAGTACTGTTGAACGTCGGCAGAAACATGCTCGAAGGCAGTATTGTCCCACTGCCGTTTTACCCCGGTGGCACCGCCAGAATAAAACTCTGATTTTGATGCTGTTATAATAAGGTCAGCGCATTACCGCCTGACCTTTGTAATTGAGGTCGATGGAAGTGCGCGGGTCTTCCAGACGCCTGGCTCTTATGATACAACTGCGTAACGTGAACAACATCTCACGCAAATTCGTAGCGGACATGGAAACCTTGTAAGGACGAGAACCATTACGGTAATGGATTATGGCATTGAGTTTACCCGGAAAACGTACGCTGACCGTGGCAGGAGTGAAATCCGTAAAATCCATCCGGCACAACATTATCAACTGCATCGCGGGAAGTATATCAGGTAATTTCCTGCCAGGTTTTATGTCCGGGCTCCGGGGTACTCCGATGATCACAGGCAGATCGCGGGCTATCGCCACGCATGAATCCTGACTCATCACCATGCCGACGTCATCAACCAGTAATTTTGAACTGTTGTCAAACAGGAAAGCCCGCGGAATACGCTCGCTGACTTTAAATGCCAAAGTATCCGGCAATACTCTTGCCACATAAGCTTTTTTTATGCTGGGATGCGTCTCCAGCCGCTTACGCAGATCTTTAAGCTCAAGGTCAAACAAATTGACTCCAGGAGAAAGCCCGAGCAACTTGGATACTTCAGTAGAGCGTCCATTCCACCAGCCAGGACTTATAACCGTAACTTTTTTAAGTTTAAGATGTTCGTTGCCGGTAAAAAGGAATATCGAAGTAAGCTTGAACAGGACTACGACAATTACCGCCAATGCTCCAAGCGCAAGCAGACTCAGCAGGAAACGCCAGCGACGCGATAGACCTTTCTTCCCGCTCGTCGGTTTCCTTCTGACCGGAGTTTTTGTGTTTTCCGCCATATGATCCTGTAATCTGAAACAAGTTTAAAGGCATCGGCGTCAGAGAATGTTGTCCCTGACGTCGTGCCGCTTAAATAACAACTCAAACGTCTAATTTCGGGGAGTGCCGGTGGAACTCCTGAATGCTGCATATTTCCATTCTACCCATCTCGCGCAGAGCCTTGAGGCCGTCAATCGCCGCCGCCATACCGCACAAGGTAGTGGTGATTGGAATGCCAAGTCTGATACTTTGAGCGCGCATCTGGATCTCATCGACCATTGCTTCCGCGCCGGTAGACGGAGTATTGATTATCCACTGAACGCTTTCTTCGTTCATCATATCCAGTACATTCGGGCGTCCGCGCGATATTCTGAACATGGCATTGGTCTTTATGCCCGCTTCATACAAACATGTCGCCGTACCGCGTGTTGCATAGATATTGAAACCAAGATCAATGAGTTCTTTTACCAATGGGATTGCAGCTTCCTTGTCAATATCCCGGAAGCTGATGAACACGTTACCTTTATCCGGCAGAGTGTTGCCCGCCGCCACCTGGGTTTTAAGGTATGCAAGTCCGGGATTATAATCTATCCCCATGACTTCGCCAGTGGATTTCATTTCCGGGCTCAGAACAATATCAATGCCGGGGAAGCGCACAAAGGGGAACACCGCTTCTTTGACCACGGTGTAATCAGGGGTGACTTCGGAGGTGAATCCCAGCTCTTTGAGCTTCTTACCGACCATTGTCAGAGCTGCGAGTTTCGCCAGCGGCGCGCCTATGGCTTTGCTCACAAAGGGAACCGTACGTGAAGCGCGCGGATTAACTTCCAGAATATATACTTGTTCATCTTTGACCGCGAACTGAATATTCATCAGACCGCAGACATTGAGTTCTTTCGCCAGGCTGTAAGTGTATTCATGGATCTTGTTGATCACTTCTTTGGACAAGCTCGTAACAGGGATGCTGCATGCGCTGTCGCCGGAATGTACCCCGGCAAGCTCCACATGCTCCATGACCGCGCCGATGACCGAAGTCTCACCGTCGGAAATACAATCCACATCCAACTCGATCGCCTCCTCCAGGAAACGATCGATCAGGACCGGACGGGCTTCTGAAGCCTCAACCGCCTCGGTCATGTATTTTCTGAGGTATTCCTCTTTATAGACGATAACCATTGCACGTCCGCCAAGCACGAATGAAGGACGCATCAACACCGGATAGCCTATCTCACTGGCGATAGCCACCGCCTGATCAATATTGGTGGCGATACCGTTCGGCGGCTGCTGAATACCGACACGGGTACAAAGTTTTTTGAAGAAATCACGGTCTTCCGCCGCCTCAATATCTCCTGGTTTAGTACCGATGATTTTCACGCCGCACTCTTCAAGCTGCTTGGCAAGATTCAAAGGCGTCTGACCGCCAAACTGGACGATAACGCCGTCGCATTGTTCGCGTTCATAGATATGCAGAACATCTTCAAGAGTAAGCGGTTCAAAATAAAGTTTATCACTGGTGTCATAGTCGGTACTGACAGTTTCCGGGTTACTGTTGACCATGATGGTCTCGAATCCGGCTTTCTGCAGGGCGAAAGACGCATGCACACAGCAGTAGTCAAACTCGATGCCTTGTCCGATACGATTCGGTCCTCCGCCCAGAATCATGATCTTTTTCTTTTCGGATTCGGTTTTTACTTCATCGGCGCCGTTGTATGTGGAGTAGAAGTAGGGAGTATATGATTCAAACTCACCGGCGCAAGTGTCCACCAGGTTATATGCGGGAAGGATTCCGAGTTCTTTTCTGGCTTTGAACACTTCGCGTTCATTGGATTTGAGCATCCATGCCAATTGACGGTCGGAATAACCAAAAGATTTTGCCTGTTTGAGAAGTTCCGGATCTTTTTTCATACCGTCAAGGTTGCCGGCTGATTTGATCTCGTCTTCATACATGGCAAGTTCATGCATGTGCCGCAGGTACCATGGGTCAATGGCGGTTATCTCATGAATTTTCTCGACTGACCAGCCACGTTTTAGAGCTTCACGCAAAATGTACATGCGTTCGGCGTTGGGGCGTTTGAGCTCGGCATGGATATGTTCATCGCTCATCTGTTCATATTTGCCATCTTTGCCGTCGGCTCCGAACCCGGCACGACCGGTTTCAAGCGAACGCAGAGCTTTCTGAAATGACTCCTTGAAATTCTTACCTATACTCATGACTTCGCCGACGGATTTCATCTGTGTGGTCAACGTGCTGTCGGCGGTCGGAAATTTTTCAAAAGCGAAACGCGGGATCTTGGTTACGACATAATCGATGCTGGGCTCGAAGCATGCCGGGGTTTCGCGGGTGATGTCGTTAAGTATCTCATCAAGAGTATAGCCTATTGCCAGCTTGGCGGCAATTTTGGCGATGGGGAATCCGGTGGCTTTGGAAGCGAGAGCCGAGGAGCGGGATACACGCGGATTCATCTCAATAATAATCATGCGTCCGTTTTCCGGATTCATAGCCCACTGCACGTTGGAGCCGCCGGTCTCAACACCGATCACGCGCAGCACGTCTAGAGATTTATCGCGCATGATCTGGTATTCACGGTCGGTCAGGGTCTGTGCGGGGGCGACGGTGATACTGTCACCGGTGTGTACGCCCATCGGGTCAAGGTTTTCAATGGAGCAGACGATGACCGAATTGTCTTTCTTGTCGCGCATGACCTCCATTTCATACTCTTTCCAACCCAGCAGCGATTCTTCGATAAGCACTTCGCTGTTACGGCTGGCGTCGAGCCCGCGAGTAACGATCTCGATAAGTTCTTTTTCGTTGTAAGCAATACCGCCACCAGTTCCGCCAAGAGTAAATCCGGGGCGGATAACCAGAGGATATTTGCCCATTTCCCGGGCTATATCCAAAGCCTCTTCGAGAGTATGAGCGGAAGAACTCGCAGGCAGTTCCAGTCCGATCTCGCGCATTG
>JAFGXT010000001.1 GCA_016936495.1 Victivallales bacterium | reverse complement strand
TTCATATGGTAGCATTTGTTCATCTCCCGTTATTTCGGATGAGTTCCGGCATGTACAACAAGCCTTGTTCGTAAAAATACGCATTTTCCCATCTCCTTTGTAATATATTTTTTATGTCTTATTGGAAATGTATCTTTTATTTGTGTTCGAACATTTCCACCGTCTGAGAGTTTTCTTTGATATTACCCACATGCCCGTCCCAATACAGGACATTCGCAAATCGCCCGTGAATAAATCCGAGATAGCAGCCTTCCCCCGGCATTATCTGACTTCCGGCGGTAAATTGATACCAGTTACCGGGAACGGTACTCACCCCGACTCTGAAACAATCCATTTTGTCAGGCAACGTCGATACACTTTTAAATGCGGTTATCTTGACTACATTGGGGTATCCCAATGATACATTATAGCGCCGGTTTACGGTGTAATTGGTCTCGCTTTTCTTGAAAGGATCAGAATTTTGAGTAGGGCACAGGTAAACAGATGGAGTTTTGAAATAATGATTATAGCCCGCAGTTGGTATGTACAAACTGCCGTAAAGTCGACTCCACGAACTAATGGTATTCGGATAGTTGAAAGGAGCGGAACCAAGATAAGCCGGTAAGACATAACTGTCGTAGTCGTTCAGATAATTTTGGTTCATCAGCCCTATCTGTTTAAGATTTTGGACACAGGAAATACTTTTAGCTGAATCGCGCGCCCGAGTCAATGCTGGCAGCAGCATTGACGCCAAAATAGCGATGATGGCTATCACGACGAGGAGTTCGATGAGTGTGAATTGTTTAACTTTCATTATTTTTACTCCGTTTTCAGGTTGAGTTGACTTGATTCGCGAGATATAAATTCAGGGATGATAATAACATCTTTACCGGTTGCACCGGAACTCACCAGTTTGACGACCGCGTCACTGATCTTTTCGATTTTTATGGAAACACTGGATAATTTAGGATGCAGCATATCACTCCACGGAGTATCATAATAACCGCATATGCCAAAATCCACTCCCGGAGTTTGTCCGGTTTTGCGGGCGAGTTCATAAACTTTTTGCGCACGATGATCTCCAAAACATAAGATTCCGCGCCGCCGCCCGGTAAGTAAAGTTTTAATACTGCTTTCTCTGGTGTCGAGTGAGCCATCCGGCAGTCTTAAATTACGAATAATGGTCAAAGATTCCGGATCAAAGTTATGTTCGCGCAGCGCTTCCTTTACTCCTTCAATATAGTGGCAGTCATCAGAAATCGCGGAGGCGCCACGCAACTTCAGTTCGGATGAATTCATCTCGGAATAAGTCAATACCGCCAGATTATCCCAGCCGGATTCTATCATGCTTTTAGCGGAAATGTATCCGCCGTGACGATGATCCACCAGCACCCGGCAAGCGTCAGGAAAAGGTATGGCTGATTCAAAGTGCAACACAAATATCGTTTGCGGTATCCGGCTGCATTGCTTGCGGTAACATTTAAATGGAAACAGACGTGTACCGGAAATAATTACCGAGCGCAGATCCATCTGGGCATATTCGCGGATATGCGCTTCATCTTCTTTTATATCACTGCCGGGTTGAATTCCAAGAGCAAACAGCGGCAAAGAGAAAATATCATTACGATTAAGACGATCTATAATTCCCGCCGAAAGTGTTGAATATACGTGCCCGGTCGTCGGCATGAAAAAACCCGCATAACTGCGGATACTCTTATCTTCCAGCTTGTTGACCACTATGCCGCTGCCCTGGCGCTTGCTGACAAACCCTTCTTTTTCCAGATAGCTCACCGCACTGCTGGCGGTAAGATAACTGACGTTGAAGTCCACTGCCATGTCGCGAATAGTCGGTAGCTTGACTCCCGGGATATAGCTGCCCCCTTTTATCCGGCGGACTATCTCCTCGGCAATCACAAGATATTTTGGCAATTTGGTATTCACGCTTTCCATATTTTACCGATGCTTTTGATAATTGATTTATATCAATATTATAATTGCACGCAAAGCTCATGTCAATAGCAAAATTGATATAAATCAATATTTTTATAAAACTAATTGCACATACTCCCTTTCTGGGGTGCGTCTAGTTTTTCAATTTACAATTTCTCATTTTTTCACTATTTTTCCAAATAAAGTATTGACTTACACGAGCAAGCAATATATAATTACTTTAGTTGCTCGTGTAAAGCAAATGTAAGAAATGATTTGAAGGAAACTGAATTTTGGTTACAATGAAAGACATAGCGATGATAGCAGGCGTGTCCCGTCAGGCGGTGTCATCAGCATTAAGCGGTAATAGTAGTTGTCGTATTTCAGAAGCGAAGCGCAATGAAATAAAGCGTATTGCTCAGGAATTGAACTATGTGTCCAATGCAGCCGCTTGCAGTCTCAAGGGGTGCCCGTCTAAAACTATTGGTTTCATGGGTACAATCGCTGATTTCGGGCTGAATTCCGCTTTGATAAATGAAATAACCCAGATGCTCACCGCTAAAGGGTATAACATACTTCACAGCAATTACGGCCATGCCAATTTTAACGCAACGCAAGCACAACTGAGTTTACTGGCTCGTGGAGTAGATGGCATTGTAGTTTGCAACTCCGAAGATATAAAAGATTTCGAACGCAATCAAACTGTGCCGTATTTATTTTATTCGCACAATAATTGCAAGTTTATGGATATTGGAGTTGACAATGCATATGGTGGTTACCTTGCCACTAAACACCTTCTGGAGCACGGACATAAAAAAGTTGCATTATTGACAACCAGAGAATATGATAAAACAATAGCTAAAGTACGCGGCTGGATACAAGCGCACCGTGAAGCCGGCATCGAACTTTGTGATGAAGATATGATAGTTCTGCGCAAACTCAATGGCAATGTAAAAGAAACAGTGGATTACATAAAGAAGAATGAGTTCACCGCTATTTTTGCCACTAATGATTTCATTGGTGCCAAGGCAATAAAAATATTCAGTCAAAATAATATCAAAGTGCCTGAGGATATAGCGATTGTCGGATATGATGGTTATTCATTTACTGAATTCTGCTCTCCTGCGCTGACGACAATTATTCAACCGATACGCCCTCAAGCTGAATTTGGCGTGAATTTACTGCTTGAAAGAATAAAAAATAAAGAGATCAAATGTTCTCCCGTAAATAAACTGATAAAACCAATTCTTTATAAAGGAAGCAGTTGCGGTTGTCAGGAAAAAACCATAGAACACTTTTACCGTATCAATAATTTTAACATGCTCGAAAAAGACGCAAAAATAAATTTTGATATTGATATTTTAAAATAATAAACCAAAACAGGAGTAAGGAAATATGAAAAAACAGTCCTTTACGCTTATCGAGCTTCTCATAGTGATAGCCATCATCGCAATCCTTGCCAGCATGTTGTTGCCAGCTTTAAGTCAAGCTAGAAACAAAGCAAAAACAATTAAATGCCTGAGCAATCAGAAACAGCTGGGAATTTCTTTCACTTTCTATTGGAGTGATTTCGACGATACTATGCCTAAAGGGGAGTATTACGGTGGTAAAAATATTTGGAGCCATGTTATGCTTCGGGATAGTTATATTTCTTCAATCGATATATTGCTTTGTCCATCATTGCAGAGAGAAAAACAGTTGGGAAAATGGTCTGAAATGTACTGCTGGCATGGAATCGGAGTAAACTACCGTGCTGTTGCCAACAGTTTCAAAGTATCGAAATTTAAAATATCACCATCACAGATTTATTTAGCCATGGACTCTGTCGTAAGCGAGACTGATTTAAGAGGCTATAATTATGTTAGAGATTTCCCGTCCCCCTCCAGGGTTGCTCATCCCCGGCATTCTCAAGGAATCTTGAATATTCTATACTTTGATGGTCATGCCGAAGGTATGAAAATGCTTTTCCCCTTTTATGGTCCTAGACCTGCAGACCCCTATGGAACCACAAGTGGCGAAGGTACATTGGGATGGGGAGGATTGCGCTGGAATGGAGGATTGTAATAATTCTTAAATAGTAACATAAATATCTACATTTAACACTTCAATTTGAGATTATAATAAAGGAAATTTGTTGTATGAGAACGTTATTGTTATTTTTTGCTATGGTAAATCAGATCGCCTGCTTGGCTGGAGAGTTGACACTGGTGACTGAAGGCAAGAGTCAAGCATTGATTGTCATTGCTGATAAACCCAACCCTTGTGCTGAATATGCGGCACAGGAGCTCGCCGATTATATTCAAAAAGCAACCGGAGCAATACTTAAAATAAAAAAAGAGTCTGATGTACGGGATCAGCCGTTGAAGATTTATGTAGGAACAACAGAAGCCGCAAAACGTGTGGGATTAGGTCAAGATAAATTCAAGAAAGAAGCCTATACAATAAGGGTAGTTGACAAGAATTTGTATATAGTTGGAGGAGAAAACAATAAACCGTTATTGTTTGGTAAAGACCCCAAACGGGACAGTCGCGAGAACGGAAAGATCATTTGGCAAGAAAATGGGATTGTCCGAAATGCCAGAAGAGGAACTCTTTATGCAGTATACGACTTTCTCGATCGTTTCCTTGGTATCAAATGGCTATGGCCTGGTGAACTTGGGACATATATCCCCAAAAGTCAAATGCTTGCGGTTGCTGATGACCTGAACATTAACGGCAGTCCTGCGTTTGATAGGCGCAAATACCGTATTATTGGGGTAAATGAAGCATTTTTCCGCAATAAGCAATATGGCGAAGAATTGAATAAACTTTCATTTTCTTCAGAAGGCTTGGAGAAATACACTAATGCTTTACATAAATATCTTTTGATTTATCAAGAAGGAGATTCTGAACCGTCTCCGGCATTAGCTCATCATACTTGTTCTATGTGGAGAAAATATGGAGAAGAGCATCCAGAATGGTTTGCTCTTCGCGATGACGGAAAAAGAGGAGCTGATAGCAAATGGGGTGTGTCAAGGTTATGCGTTTCCAATCCTGAACTGATAGAATTCATGGTGGAGAAAAACTGGGACGGCAGAGAGTGGATAAGTCTTGGAGAGTCTGATGTACGCGGGTTCTGCCGTTGTAAGACTTGTTTGGAATGGGACAAACCTCAACCAGCAGATTTTAAAGGTTATTCTACCACTAACCGTTATCTTCGTTATGCAAAAAAAGTCAGAGAACTTGCCTTGAAAAAGAATCCTGATGCTAAAGTTTCAATCTTAATGTATATGGATTATCTTCATCCCCCCACCGGCAAACCAGATTTATCATGGATGTATGGGAAATTTGTTCCTTGGGGCTCTGGTTTTGCTTGCTACTATCCTATGAAGGAAAGTGAAGCGGTAGAAATCAAAGATGCCTGGAAAGGCTGGTATGAAACAGGGATCCGTATGGACTATCGCCCGAATTATCTGCTTTCCGGCTACACTCTTCCAGCTCTTGACCTCAAGCAGAGTGGAGAGATGATTAAGTTTGCCGGAGAACACGGCATGGAAGGTTTTGATTATGATCAACTTCTTGGGTATTGGTCAACTAAAGGACCGATGCTTTACATCCACATGCGTCTTGGAATTAATCCAAATCTTTCTATTGACAAAATATTGAAAGATTATTACTCGGCTTTCGGTCCTGCAGCTGCGGAAGTTGAAAAATATTTCAACTATTGGGCTGAATATACAAAAAAACTTCCTCGTGGCGGAGTAACATATGGAAATGCCCGCGAAGCGGGAGAATTATATCCGCCGGAAGTCTTTGAGAAACCTGAACAGATTTTGGCAGAAGCTTTAAAATTAACACAGGTCTCCAATAATTCTGAGTTTGCAGAACGTGTTCGTTTTCTCCAGAACGGCTTGGAACATGCAAAGATTTCTGTGGATTTCAGTCGCCTGTTTGTGCAAAATAATTTCATGGCTGCCCGCAAAAAATTGGACGAATTAATTGAGTTTCGTCGCAAGCATGAAAAAGACTTCATTGCCGACTATATCGCTGCTCAGTTTGCGGAAATGAGAGGTTATAAAGGGCTGAAGGGTTTCATGCAGGGAAAAAATAAGTATTTTTCTGATCCGCATCTGAAGTATGGAAAATTCGAAGAAAAATCAGTCACGGAACTCCGTGGCATGCGTCCGAACAGATGGTCATTGGCTCTTCCTAAAAATAATAAAACCGGATATGTTGTATTTAAATATGATGCCGGAACTAATAACCATTTCGTGGATGCCGAACTTACTATTGATTCCAGAGCGACAAAAATAAATAATACTCTTGAACTCTCATTTGATGGAAAAAATTATCAGTTGATTGATTCTGATGTAAAGAAAAAGAAAATCAATCTAACTTCTTATGTAAAAGGGAAAAAAATCTTTTATATGCGTTATACTGCAACTCGCAAGACTGATGCAAATGACGTAGAGATGACTTTGATTCGTTTCCGTATGGATTACTCTAAAGAAAACCCGGAAGAGGTTAAGCAACGTCCTAAGTTGGAAATTGGCGCTGGCTGGCTGGATTTTACTCCAAAGTGGTATTTCAAAAAGGATGTAAATAATATCGGAATATCAGAGAAAGAAATGAAATCAGAAGCATTTCCGCGTAAAGGTTGGATAAATGTTGAAGTGCCTGCCCGTCTCGAAATTACGGCGGTTGGACCTTATCTTGGCACTGGGTGGTATGCTGCCGAATTTAATGTACCGAAAGATTGGTCTGCACGTGCTATAGATTTCCTTTTTGAGGCAGTAGATGAGCAGGCGTGGGTCTATCTCAATGGGAAACAGATAGGCGAACACTCTATGAAATCTGAAGGAGTTGGTGTGTCCGTACTGTGGAATGAGCCCTTTATTATTCATGCTAAAGCTGAGTATATAAAGCCTGGCGCTAAAAATCTTCTAGTTGTTAAAACTCATGCGTCAGAGGGAGCACATGGCATTTGGAAACCAGTGAAAATTCGACCTGTTGATGCATCTGCCTTAGAATAGTTAAGTTGGCTCTAAAAAAAGTCAGGAGCGTTTTTCGGGGAATCTTTTCTGATGCATTGCGGTATGCTTGATAAATTTTCTTCGCGGATTCTCAATTGTAAGGAATATGTCATGTAGATAAGCTTGCTTTTATACTTGGACACGTTATATTTCCACGATTGACAGATGTGAAGATAAAGGAAATGTATACTGATGAAAACCGCATCCGGCTTTAGAGCTTTTCTGGCTGAATTCAATAAACAGTATTCGCTTGCCGTCGCATGGATGATAAATTCCCTTGCGTATTCGATAATCTACCCGTTCATCCCCATATACTTGTATCAGGAACGCGGATTTTCTATGAATATGGTGGGGCTGTTGTTCCCGGTCATGGGAGTAGGTACCATAATTGCCATGCCTCTGACCGGTTGGCTTACTGATAAAGTCGGACGTTATTTTGTAATACAGCTTGGACAGATCTCGCGTGGCGGCGTATTTCTGCTCATGGCGTTGTCGGCGTGGATGGACGGTCCGTTCTGGAGTTTCGCGCTTTTGATGTTCTTTAGTTCTATAGCCGGTTCTTTTTTTCAGATCGCAGCCGATTCATACCTCACTGATATTACAACTCCAGAGAAGCGTCCCGCCGCCTACAGCCGCATTCGTATCGGGACGAATGTCGGCTGGGCTATCGGCCCCATGCTCGGCGCTTTTCTCGCCAGAACTCCATTTTCGCTGATGTTTCTCGTTACCGCCACTTTGTGTCTGCTGGCATCGGTCTATACCGGAAAACTTTGCCGCGAACCGGCTTCAACTGATGCTTCCGTGCATTTACAGCCTAACATATCTTTCAGCTCTGTATTTAAAGTTGTAACTTCGCCATTTATGTTGATGCTGCTTTGCGGATTTTTTATGCTTCATCTGCTCACGTCTCAACTTTATTCGGTTTTATCCGTTTTTGCCACCGATGTAGTTAAGGTCAGCACTAATACTTTAGGATTCGCCTATTCCGTAAATGGGTTGACCATCATGTTCCTGCAACTGCCGATAACTTTTCTGTTCGACCGTTGCCGAACCTACCAGATATCACGCCTGATCACCGGCACATTGCTTTATATGATCGGCTATTTCAGTCTCGCGTTCTGCAATGGAGGGTTATACCTGGGTATTGCCATTTTTATTATCTCAATCGGAGAAATAGCTGTTCAACCCGCGTTGTATACGCTGGTGAGCAAAGCCGCGTCCCCGGGGACAATCGGCCGCTGCATGGCAGCTCTGGGTATTGTCAGGGGACTGGCGTTCGCTCTGGGACCATGGATAGGTTCCATGGTATATGAATATTTCTCTTACAATCCGCTTATAATGTGGACTATGCTGTCGTCTTCAGCGATAATGGCTATATTCCTGTTCCTTATAATCAGGGGCGGTAAGCATAAGGAATAAGAGTTTTTTCGCGCTAAGCTTCCATTTTTAGGAAATTGCCGGAGCTGGAATACGAGCCGGTCAGTATGGTTTTTATAGAATTTGACAATTCTTCATCGCCTATTTCCCCATTCTTATAGGATTGGAGAAGTTCTTTCAAATCTGTAGAAGTATTAGATATAGTGACGCTTTTTTCATCATTGCCATCAACCAGATAATCCAGAATTGACGGCTCACGGCGGGAAGATAACACCTCGGTAGTTGATTGTGATTTTGTGTCTTCGGTTTCTACCCCCGCCGCACTCAGAACTTTTTTTATTTTGTCGGATAACTCAATATCGGCTTTTTCTAGATCGTCGGCGAGCTCCTGACGCTTATCTGCATCCATTTTCACGCCACGGTATTTGGCTATGATATCGGCAAGAGCGTTCTTGTTTTCATCGGTGAGTTTCTCTGATTTATTGTTGCGATTATATACGGTGTTGTAGTAGCTTGAACTTTGAATTGAGTTGATTTCCATTACTTTACTCTGCCTGTTTACTGTTAATATATATTCTTAAGTACGATTATTGTTATAATGGTATAGCATGTTTAATGCCAATGATACTTGTTTTCTGGGGTTTATGTTTTTCTATGGAAAACTGGCTGTATCTATCAGCTTGCGCAGTAATATTTGCGGCAACTATGTTAAGGATTTTACAGATAACTTGTTGGCTGTAAAATCCTTAACATAAGTACTTGGCTCAGGCGCCTCGCCGGACGCGATCCAACGGCGGGACGTTGGTCGGTGAAGCCGAAACCCATTGCCTTTGCGCCGCTTGCGGGTTTCTGCTCAGGGCCGCTTGAAAATAATTGCGAAAATTAAGCGATTCGCGTTTGCATAAATGAAAAAGTATCGTACTTTAAGAGCTCGTGCCAGCCACCCGGTGGTACGGTGTTGAAAGCGACTTGAAATAAATTCGTATAAAGTTGAAAACTGAGTTTGACAAAGTTTGAAAGCGAGTTAGATTAAGCA
>JAFGXT010000267.1 GCA_016936495.1 Victivallales bacterium | reverse complement strand
TGCCACCATTCAACAGCTTATCGTTCTTTCCAACATGGAAAGCATGAATGCCGAATTGATTAAGCAGGGACTTGCTCAGAATCAAAGACTGGTGGTTTTAAACAAAATGGCGATTGAACAGATGACTTCCATACTCGGAAGCTCAGCAATTAAGAAATTAAAATGAATCTGCGGAAATCAGCGTAATCAGCGGATAAATATACAGGAGATTTAAGATGGAAAAAATGGATGGTAAAACAATGGATATCGTAGCCGAAAACGTGGGTAAACTGAAGGAGTTGTTTCCGGAAGCCTTCACCGAAGGCAAGGTGGACTTCGAGACACTGAAGGAAGTGCTCGGCACCTTTGTGGATGACCGCGATGAGCGATACAGCTTTACATGGAACGGCAAAAGCAAGGCCCGGATGATTGCCCAGACGCCCAGCACCGGCACCCTGCGCCCCTGCAAGGAAGAATCCGTTGATTGGGACACCACCCAGAATATTTTCATTGAAGGCGATAACCTTGAAGTGCTCAAGCTCCTGCAGAAGAGCTATCACAAAAAAGTGAAAATGATCTACATCGATCCGCCGTACAATACCGGCAAGGATTTCGTCTATAAGGACAACTTCAAGGACAACATCAAAAACTACAAACAGATCACCGGGCAGGTAGATGGTGAAGGTCGTAACCTCTCAAACAATCCGGAAACCAGCGGACGCTATCATACTGATTGGTTGAATATGATGTATCCGCGTTTGAAGCTTGCTAGGAATCTGCTGAAGGATGAAGGGGTTATTTTTATAAGTATTGATGACAATGAAGTTTCCAACCTCAGAAAAATGTGTGATGAAATTTTTGGGGAAGAAAACTTTATAGCTGATATTGTATGGCAGAAGAAAACATCACCCGATGCAAGGATGAATATAAGTACTGCTCATGATCATATTATCCTTTATTCTAAGGCGATCGAATTAAACCAGCTTGCTTATCTTCCTTTTGATAAGGAAAGAAAAAAGAGTTTTACAAACCCAGATAATGACCCAAGAGGCGATTGGGCTTCAGTAGATTTAACTGGGCAAACAGGGAGAGCACCAAAGTCTCAATTTTACACTATTGAGACACCTTCTGGAATTAAAATGCCACCACCAGATGGACGTTGCTGGGCATTAGCGGAAGCAACATTTATAGATTTGGTTAAAGACAATCGAATATGGTTTGGCAAGGATGGTAACAATAGACCGAGATTAAAAAAGTTTCTTTCAGAGTCAGAAGGTACTCGACCATGGACTTGGTGGGATAATAAATCAGTTGGACACAATCAAGAGGCGAGCCAAGAAGTAAAAGCTTTATTTGATAATCAAACGGTTTTTGATAATCCTAAACCAGTTAGATTAATTCAACGAATAGTACAGCTGTCAACGAGTGAAGATGATATTATTCTTGATTTCTTTGCAGGTTCTGGAACCACTGCCCATTCTATTTTTACTCAAAACATTGCTGATAATTATGCAAGAAAGTTTGTGTTAATTCAAATTCCTCAAGGAGTTACAATTGGCACAAACGATTTTAAATCAAACTCTGTCGCTTACAATCTTGGATATAAGGTTTTAACTGATATATCAAAAGAACGCATCCGCCGCGCTGCCGCTAAGATCAAAGAAGAAAATCCTGAGTATGAAGGAGACCTTGGCTTCAAGGTATTCAAACTGGACTCCACCAATATCAAACCGTGGGAAGTCGACTTTGACATGACAGAGCGCACCCTCGAAGACTTTATCTCCAACATCAAATCCGAACGCCGTGAGGAAGATGTTCTTTACGAAGTTCTGCTCAAATACGGTCTGGATCTTACCCTGCCTATATCTGAACACATAATTGCTGAAAAAAAGGTATTCGATATCGGCATGGGGGCGCTCATTATCTGCCTGTCGAATGCCATCTCCCTTGAGGTGGTCGAGGGCATTGCCAAGCTGAAGGATGAGCTCAATCCGGAAATCATGCGCGTGGTATTCAAGGATTCCGGCTTCAAAGATGACGTGGTGAAAACCAATGCGGTTCAGATTCTCAAGCAGGCTGGCATTGTTGATGTAAGGAGCTTGTGATGAACCATGAAAAACACAAAAAGACACGAAAGAAGAAGGTAACCACGGAACACGCTGAAAACACGGAAGTGAAGTTTGAGGGGTTGATTGGTTTGTTTGAACAGACGCAGACAGCTATGCAGACGCAGGCGGCTCGTTCCGTGGATATTGCGCTTGTGGTGCGCAACTGGCTTTTTGGCTGGTATATTGTTGAATTTGAAAATGGCGGTGCTGAACGGTCAGAATTATATGGAAAGAGGCTTTTAAGCAATTTAGCAAAAGAACTAAAGTTGCGTGGTTGCAAAGGCCTATCAACGACCAATCTGAAACTCTGTCGAGCTTTCTATAGCCAATATAGCCACATTGGTCAGACACTGTCTGACCAATCTCCGGTTGAGTTTAAAAAGATTCGACAGACACTGTCTGACCAATCTTTACTAATCTTGAAAAATTCCGAACCACAGTCTTGGAAAACCGATAAGAGAAGCTTTCTTCCCGCTGACTTTTGGCAGACACTGTCTGCCCAATTCTCATTGAGCTGGTCACACTATGTAGTCTTGCTCACAATCGACTCTGAGAATGAACGCCGGTTTTATGAGCTTGAAGCGGTTGAAAATGCCTGGGGTATTCGTGAACTCAAACGGCAAATCAATTCGAGCCTATACGAACGACTGGCACTAAGCCGTGACAAAGCAGGTGTGAAAGAGCTTGCCAGAAAAGGCCAAATAGTCGCCAAGCCATCCGATGTTTTAAAAAGCCCGTATGTATTGGAATTTCTCGGATTGCAAGAACGATCAGAATACTCAGAGCATG